>JABSPQ010000327.1 GCA_013214205.1 Flavobacteriales bacterium | reverse complement strand
ATTGTCTGTAATATCTGATAACCCTGTACACGTTACCTGAAAAGAACTGGCCATTAAGCCCTCCTGATAAATCTGCAATAAGTTTTCAACATCCATATGTAAATTTATCATTTATAACTGCGTAACATGAGTTATTAATATAGAAGCCACCTCGCTATAAACAAGGCGGCTTCACTTACCCATACTATTAATAACAGGCTTGTTTGGTTTTTAAACTTTAAACCAACCTTAATTAGTTACTTCATATTCTGTTATAAAAAAGTAAGGTTGGTAGTCTCCATTAGGCTTTGGGATAGAAATAATTCCTTCCAATTTCTGCTTACCAAGTTTGGTTGCCTTTTTTAAATAAGTGGCAGTTCCTCTATTCCAAGTAACGCCATCAAACGAACTATCCGCCACTTTGATCTTGTTATTGCTGCGATCTACCTTGCCAAATTCAATAAACGGATTGCTCGAAGTATTCACATTAAATGCTGCAATTAAAATTTCTGCTTCAAAATTTTGCCCCAACCGAACACGAGTGTCTCTAGGAATAACCCTCGCGGCTAAAGAATCGAATTTGAAATCATCTGCACTTACGGCGCTTAAAAGTTTCTCTACCACATCAGATTCTGCCGACCTTACATTAGACTGAATTGCAGTTAATAAGGTAATTGTTGCCGCTAAGGGAATGTGATAAAAGTTATCATCTTCCCATGTTGGCGATGTACCATCCCTTTTCGGAGCAGGATCTTCTGTATCCAACGACAACACAGTTTGTGACCTCATCTTAGGAGACATTACAGCCAATATATCGTCATGGTATTTTTTAATTTTTAATTTCAATTCATTAGCCGACCAAGCACCTGTATTCATTGTTGCTCTTCCTGGCTCTCCAATTAAAATCTGAGTAGGCCTTGTGTAATTCCCCTTTCCTGCCAAATCTCTTAACCTTAATGTGTCCCTTCCAGGATTTGCTTCTGCAGATATTCTATCAACCTCAAAAATCAAATGCATTTTCAATAAGTCAATGTGTTCGTCCATATTATCAGCATACTCCCTCACTTTTTGTGCCTTGTTCCAATAAGGTGTTATTTTATCTGCGTTATTGATTTTGGCTTTATCAAAGACCGAATATTTCCACTCATTTTTCCTTTCAATATTAGCATTCGTAATCTCAACACCATTGTTAACTATAATAAAGGCATCCATAATATCAGGATTCATGTTATACATTCGCGTGTACGAAAACATTAAGCTAGCCCCTACCACACATAAAATTGCCAATGAAGTAGGACTAATTTTTGATGCAATCGCTTTTGTTTTGTAAAAGAACTGTAATGGTAGAAACACCCCAAGAAACAATATCGTTCCTATTAATAAGAAGCCCTCCCCGTTCGTTTCAAAGCCCAACATTTTTCCTAACTGAAACTTAAAAGCAAAGCCGAAAATCACCATTATACCTGCCAAGTGTACCGAAATATGTTTAACTTTCACAGGTAGATTCACTGCTTCCTTTAAAGCCATAGATAGCATTATTGGAATAAAAACCAGACTTAACAGTCCTGCCCCTAGTATAAACGCTGGCCCATGCAAGGGCAAATGCATCATTTTTAAACTTGCACCAAGTACCAAAAGCACTGTTCCGATAATCCCTATAACATTCATCCTTTTTTTCATCTTTTCAAATTTTAAGCTTAATAAATAAGTGGTTTCATCTTGAATTTCCTCAAATCCATCCGGACACAATTCTGCTGTTGCCTTCTTTAAAGCCGAATCGAAATCCATATCATTTTCAATGCCTTCATCAATCGCGCAGCAAATGTGATCTAGTAAATCATCTTCTAGATCTGTCATCTCCACGCCACCACTCCTAATGGAATAGCGGATTCTGTCAATTTGCTTATCACTTATATAGGTCATACCATCGCAGATCTAGGATTCAAAACAATTTTTAGCGTTTCGAAAAAATCATTGAGTTCCTTCACCCGCTCCTTTGTAGTTATGCTGCCATCGGGAGTTAAAGAATAATATTTCCTAACCCTATTGCCTATCATTTCGGTTTCTGTAGCCACCAATCCATCGTCTTTTAATTTGTGTAGCGCTGGATAAAGCGACCCCTCCTTTATCAGAATTTTTTCGTCCGACAGTTTTTTTACTTCTTGAGTAATTTCATAACCATACATCCTTCCCTTTGATTCCAATAATTGTAGAATAATGGTGGTTAATGTGCCTTTAAGTAATTCTTTTGAATAAGTCATTTAAATAATTAGTTAGTTCTTCTATGCATAGAAAATCTATGCAATGATACATAGGAATACGATGCATTGCAAAACATGTCACAAAAAAGATGATTTTCTTGCTAAAACAAACTGCCATCCTATCCCATCTCTAAAACAGTTAGCTCCCCCTAATTATCGTAATAGTTTCATTATTAAACACATGAAAAGACAAACATTTATGTAAGTTTGTTACTATGTAGGAACAAAAATTAAATAAAGCATGGATAACACGAATAATCACAATGGTAACGATATAAGTAAGTGCCCGTTTATGGGTGGAGTTCACAAAGAAAGCGCTGGTGGTGGTACAGGAAACCGCGAGTGGTGGCCTAATAAGCTGAAATTGAATATTCTCCGACAAAACGCACCCCAATCAGATCCTATGGGTAAGGCGTTCGATTACGCAAAAGAATTTAAGAGTTTAGATTTAGCCGCAATTAAGAAAGATATTGTCGATTTAATGACAGTTTCTCAAGATTGGTGGCCTGCCGATTTCGGACATTATGGTCCGTTTTTTATAAGAATGGCATGGCACAGTGCGGGTACATATAGGATAGGTGATGGTCGTGGTGGTGCTGGTTCGGGCACTCAGCGTTTTGCCCCTCTTAATAGCTGGCCAGATAATGGCAACTTAGACAAGGCTCGTTTACTCTTATGGCCTGTTAAGAAAAAGTATGGTAGAAAAATTTCATGGGCCGATTTAATGATTCTTGCCGGTAACTGTGCTTTGGAATCGATGGATTTTAAAACGTTTGGCTTTGGCGGAGGACGCGAGGATGTCTGGGAACCAGAACAAGATATTTACTGGGGTTCGGAAACTGAATGGCTTGGAGACAACCGTTACACAGGCGATCGTGAATTAGAGCATGGACTTGGTGCTGTTCAAATGGGATTGATTTATGTAAATCCACAAGGACCAAATGCAAACCCAGATCCAATTCTTGCTGCACATGACATTAGAGAAACGTTCGGCAGAATGGCAATGAATGATGAAGAAACTGTTGCATTAATTGCAGGTGGGCATACATTTGGTAAAACACATGGCGCTGCCGATCCTGATAAGTATGTAGGAAGAGAGCCTGCTGCATCGAGCATTGAAGAGCAAAGCTTCGGATGGAAAAACAGCTTCGGAACAGGAAATGCTGGCGATACTATTACGAGTGGTTTGGAAGGTACTTGGACAACCACACCAACTAAATGGAGCAACAACTTCTTCGAAAATCTATTCGGATACGAATGGGAACTAACTAAAAGCCCAGCTGGAGCGCACCAATGGAAGCCAAAAGATGGCGGGGGAGAAGGAACTGTGCCAGATGCACACGATTCGTCTAAAAGCCATACGCCAATTATGCTTACCACAGATTTAGCTTTAAGAGAAGATGCTGCATACGCAACTATTTCAAAACGATTCCACGAGAATCCTGAGGAATTTGCAGATGCTTTCGGTAGAGCTTGGTTTAAATTAACCCACAGAGATATGGGGCCAAAGGTTCGTTACTTGGGATCGGAAGTGCCAGCAGAAGAATTGATTTGGCAAGACCCTCTCCCATCTGTTTCACATGCATTGATAACAGATGAAGATGCTGCATCGTTAAAAAACACAATCCTTGCTTCTGGTTTGTCGGTTGGCGAATTGGTTTCTACGGCTTGGGCTTCGGCTTCAACATTTAGAGGATCGGATAAACGTGGTGGTGCAAACGGATCACGAATTCGACTTGCTCCTCAAAAAGATTGGACGGTAAACAATCCAACTCAATTAGCTAAGGTTTTAGAAACGCTTGGAAATATTCAAAAGGAATATTCTGGTGAGGTTTCTTTGGCAGATTTAATTGTTTTAGGTGGATGCGCTGGTGTAGAGCAAGCTGCTAAAAATGCTGGGCACGATGTGTCGGTGCCTTTTACAGCTGGTCGTACCGATGCTTCGCAAGATCAAACGGATGCAGATTCGTTTAATGCTTTAGAGCCAACAGCTGATGGATTTAGAAATTATTTGCACGCCAATCATTCCACTTCGGGAGAAGAGCTATTGATAGACAGAGCAAATCTGTTAACGTTAACTGCCCCAGAAATGACTGTTTTGGTTGGGGGTATGAGAGTCCTTAATACCAACTTCGATGGTTCTAATCATGGTGTGTTTACAAGCAATTCGGAATCTTTAACCAACGATTTCTTTGTGAACCTAATTGATTTTAGTACAACTTGGAAAGCAACTACGGATGATGACAAGGTTTTCGCTGGTAGCGATCGTGCTTCGGGCGATATTAAATGGACTGGCACACGAGTAGATTTAATCTTTGGATCGAATTCTGAATTACGTGCGTTGGCAGAAGTTTACGCTTGTGAAGATGGAAAAGATCAATTTGTTCAAGATTTTGTGGCCGCATGGACGAAAGTGATGAACCTAGATCGATTCGACTTGGCTTAGTTCAAATACATATAAAGAGCGGAAAGGTGGGACAAGATGTACCACCTTTCCCATTTATTAAAAAAGACACAAAACCTACAAAAATAAAATATCACTCATAAACACTCCTTGAAAATCAATATTTACAATAATATACTCTAGTAAATACACATAATTCAAACTATTATTCTTTAATTAGCCAAGTAATTCACATTTCAGAACGACATTCTAACCATAACAGAACAATTATGAAAAGTCTCTTTCTTAAAATAGGAACCATTGTTTGCTTAGCTGTTATTTTTTCATTGACAGTTAAAACCGTTGAAGCAGCAGAACTAAGAATTATTCATGCCCCTGTTCAATCGGGAGATTGTGCACTGATTATTTTTCCGAACGGAAAAACCATGTTGATAGATACAGGTAAGGAAGACAAGTTTACCGATGTTGTTGAACCTTTCTTATTGCGACATTGTGTAACTCATTTAGACTATTTCGTAAACAGCCACCCTCATGGAGATCACGTTGAAGGACAAATTGTAATGGAAGCTAGTGGAATGATTGATGGCGCCACGATTATATGGGATTGGAAAACCTTTGACTACGAGGATGAGTTTACCATTGAGGACGTTAATTTTTTCATCTACAACACTCGAGATACCGACTTTCATGGTACTGATGCGAATGAAAACAGTTTGGCATTTAGAATGGAATACAATGGGTTTGTTTACCAAACAGGTGGCGATGAAGGTTTAGCATCTATGAACCGTTTTAGAGCAGATCACCCAGAATTAGTGCCTGCCCATGTAAGGAAAATTGCGCATCACATGTGGGGACCTTTAAGTGTTCCGTTTCTTAGAGATGTAGACGCTTACTTATATGTAACAACCAATTCTGTGAATATTGTTGGATATGGTGGTAAATATGATGATTGGGATGATAAATTTATTCCTGATGTTATTGAATGGTCGTATGCAAATGGTGGTAGAATGGATGACCTCGGGTATGGTCAAGGATATGTGCTTACTGGTGTAGATGGATTTGTTTCTATTTGGGCCAACGACAGCAGTGATTGGGGCTATACCTCCGACACTTACAACAACAGATTTGCTTACAACGAACCTGATTGGACCAATTGCCAAGCTTTAAATGCAGATTTTGAATCGCAGAGTGCACCTGCCAACATGCTAATTAACGAAACCGTTTCTGTAGATGTTACCATGACCAACACTGGTTCTGAAACATGGACAGCACCGGACATTATGCTTGGCAGCCAAAATGCGGAAGACAATACTATATGGGGACTTAATAGAGTATCGCTTTCTGGCGATGTTGATCCCGGGGAAGACATAACCTTCACGTTCGACATTACTGCTCCCGCTACTGAAGGAACGTATGAGTTTCAATGGCAAATGACGGATGACGGTGTAGAATTCTTTGGAGAGATGTCGGAGAACATTTCTATTATTGTTACCGAAACATTACCAATGCCTAATCAGGCAACTATAATAAGTCCTGCAGATGGAGGCATCAATGTACTTATTGATTCGGATTTGATGTGGAACGCTGGAACGTATGCAGATTCTCACGAAGTATTATTTGGTACAGATCCGGGCAACCTTATTTCTACTACGCAAAGTGGCACCAGTTACGACCCAGGAACAATGGCCTACTCCACCACTTACTACTGGCAAATTAATGAAACCAACGCAACAGGTACTACAAACGGAGAATTGTGGAGCTTTACCACAGAACCCGACTTTGATGTTTTTGATGCTGAATTTATCTCTCAAAGTGTACCGTCATCATTGGCACCTGGTGAGGAGGTAATTGTTACTGTAACCATGAAAAACACAGGAAATACTTCATGGTCGGAAGCAGTTTCGATTAAACTGTTTGCAGAAAATCCGAATGCAAATACTAACTGGGTAGACAATCCAAGAATTAAATTCACAGGTGGACAAAGTGTCGCTCCTGGCGAAACTTGGGACTTTGTTTTCGAACTTACTGCACCTTTGGTAGAAGATACTTATAACTTTCAATGGAGAATGCTCCAAGAAGGTGGCGGTGTAGGTAAATTTGGTGATTTTACAGACAATGTGTCTATAGAAGTAAGCGATATTTATACAGGTATTAAAGAAAATAGCAACCCTAATTCAATCTCTGTATTAGGTAATCAAATTGTTGTTAAAGGAAATGGCAGCTTGAATATATTTAACTTCTCTGGAGGATTGGTACATCAATCAGAGATGAGAGGAACGGATAGTGTATCGCTAAGAAGTGGCAACTACATAGTGCGATTGGTATCTAAAGGCCATACCACTAAAAGAAAGGTATTTATCTACTAGATTAACGCTTATTGAAACTGAGTAGATTTATGTTGATGCTTTCCAGACTGTTGAGATCACATAAAAGAATGTTATGTCTCGTACTTTTTTGTGCGGCAACAAAACTGTTATTTCAAAGCTATACCAATGGCGTTGGAGATGAAGATGGAATTGACAGAACAGATAGCCCAATAGGCAAAAGAACCTGTGTAGAATGTCATGAGGAAGAATCTGATTTCAGTTCAATACTCAGTATTTCGATCATAGATTCTGACGGATTCCTCACCACTAGTTATATTCCAGGAGACACTTATAGCATAGAAGCAATTGTATCTGGTATCGGTGGCACCGTGTATGGGTTTCAAAGCGTTGCAATGACAGATGCCAACGACCAAGCAGGAAGCTTTACTAACCTAGGTCCTTTGGTGCGCTTAACCAATATAGATAATAAAGAATACATCGAACACAGACAGCCTGCCGAACCTGTAGAAAGTAGTTTTAATTTTAGAGCCAACTGGATAGCACCAATTACAGGAACTGGCAATGTTACTTTTTATGCAGCAGGCATTGTTGGAAACGGTGGTAAATCTACTGCCAAAGACGACCCTACGGATTCCGTAGAGCTTACACTAAGAGAACAAGATTTAACTTCCGTAAACAATAAGAGTAGCGGAGGTATTGAAATCTATCCAAACCCAGCCACTAATTTCATTACGATTAATGCTACCAATTCAAATATTGAAACGGTTCAAATTGTAAATATAACAGGCGATGTAGTTGTGGAGAGTCGCACAAATAGCAATCAAGTAGATGTGTCTCATCTGCCAACAGGAGTCTACTTTGTTCAGCTCTTCTCTACAAAAGGGGTTAATTCCCTCAAATTTGTCAAGACAAATTAGCGAGTAAGCAGTTTAATTTAAGATGTTGCTGAACGGCCACTGGCGTGTCAGTTAGAGTGTTTTTTCTTCAAAAATTGTATCGAGAACAAGACTTTTCATCACGCCAATGCAAGTGATTTTTATCTACAACTTTATCAAGCTTAAAGCATTTAAATCAAAAAGCGTTTCTCGATACAAAATTCTTATCAGAATTTCACTCGAAATGACACTTTTTCATTTATTCATTCCGTAAGTTGAACTCAACCAATCGCCTGCCCTTTCGAATAATTAATCAGATCTAAAAGCACATCGATAATATTCCCCGATCTCGCCTTTTTCAAATCTCTGTACGAGCAAATCATCACCTTGCCCGTCGTAATATTGTATGTAAAAACTCCAACACAACGATTATCAGATTTGGCAATTATATCAATCTGATTAACCGCAGTGCCCATTCCATCACTATAAGTACATTTCATTTTCCATGAAAAGGCCTCATTGTCGTTAGAGAATTTATTCAATAAATCTAAAATTGTAGATCGGTCTATCATCGCCTATTTATAATAACGAAACGACGAACTCCCCACGGTATGGCCTATTACAACCACCAACTACGCGGTAACTTCAAGAGTAGAATCTACGGTAACGTCTGTATCTAACAATTTAGAAATAGGACAATTCTCCGCGGCATCTTCCACTGCTGCTTGAAACGTATCGTTGTCAATGTCGCCAACTTTTGCCGTTAAAGTAAGTTTAGAACTCGTTACAGTACCATCGTCGAGCGTAATTACACACGTAGTCTCCAACGAATCTGGCGTAAAACCTTTATCTCCCAAAACAAACGAAAGTTTCATACTAAAACATCCTGCATGCGCAGCAGCAATTAATTCCTCTGGATTTGTTCCTGTACCCTCTTCAAATCTCGACTTAAAAGAATATTGCGTTTTATTTAATGTGGAACTTTGAGTCGTTAATTCTCCTTTACCATCCATACCACTTCCTTTCCATACTGCTGTTGCTGTTCTATCCATTATCTTAATGTTTTAATTTGTTAATCTTTTATCTTCCTGAAATCAAGGTTAATATACTAATAATTTAAATTATTCAGGATAAAGTAAATGGTAAAATAAAGCGATCAATTAAGAATAATAGGCTAAAGAAATTCTTCCAAGTTAATCTTAGATTTGTAATCTATTTGGATAGACAATAAATGGATCAAGCATATCTCGACATCATCAATAGAAATTTGGAATTAATTTCCAAGTCTTCGCCTCAATGTATCACGATGTATCAGTTTGTTGATGCCAACAATAGGAGCCTAATAGAGGTTGACGAGCTAATTGCCAAAATGGTAGAATTAGATTTTATCGAATTAGACGACAACGATAACACTAAGTACTATTTAACCGAAAACGGATATGATTGCTTAGAAGCTGGTGGATGCAGAGTTCCGGGCTCTAAAACAAAATCGGAAAAAGAAAAAAATGTAAGCAAGAGTAAAGAAGGTGCTTGGATCATCGATCATTTTGGATCAAAAAGGGAATTCAACTTTTCGGTTTATTTCCTGCTTTTTTTAACCGCATTAATTGCTTCTATTTATGGAGTTGGATTTGGAGATAGTGAAACCAACTCACTCCCTAGCCGAAGAGTTACTGAAGAAGAGCTAAACAGCGGGAAATTTATCAATCATCCGGATACGCATTACATTATGCCTTTCCCAAATAGATAATTCTAGTAATTCTCCCCTCCTCTCCTACCATCTCATTATCTGTATGATTAAAAATAATCATGCCACATAAATACCTAAGCATTATATTTGTTGCAGGATATTCCAGATTCACTCGAATAACAACCAACATTCATATATGAAAACCTTTATAACATTAAGCCTGCTTTTAGTTACTCAAATTTGTTTAGCACAATTTCCCAAAATCACACAGGGCGATTATGTCGAAAACGACAAGCGATTCAATAAAGAAATAATCGCATCTAAGGCTGGAGAGCTTACCATTGCCAGTTTCAACATAAGAAATTTAGGAACAAGAGGCCGAACACTAAACGATTATATAGCATTGGTGGATTTGGTTGATGAAGCCGACATTATTGTTTTTCAAGAAGTTGGTTTGGGTGCGTTTAGAAAAGACGCATACGGCCCTGAGGCGATAAAAATGATGAATGCTGTTACCAGTATAATCCAAAGTTTTTTGGGCGATAATTGGGTTATTGTAAAAGCTGATAACATTTCGCCAAACGAGAAAAGTGCAGCAGCCGAATTGGGCGTAATGGCATATAGAAAATCAGGAAACGGCATAACCATTACTGGCAAATGGAAAGAGTATGCAGATATTGGCGACAAACGCGACATGGCTGTGTACGACATGACAGTAACGAAAGATGGTAAATCTAATCAGTTTTATTTGGGATCTATCCACACCTCTCCTGACTGTCCTCACAGAGATGAACAACTTTTAGGAGTTGCAGAATGGACCAAGAACCAAACAGGTGATTTTATTGTTGCTGGAGATTTTAATTGGGGCTATTCATCCAACAAATGTAAAGACACTTACGTTGGTGAAAACATGATGAATAAACTTCACGATGATGGAAAGGTTTTCCAAGTTTTTCATGAGTTGTCGTATGAGAAGAAACCAAGCCCCGGAGACTTAAGAACCAATTTAGGCATTAGAGCAACCGCAAGATTTTACGATCAATTTCTCACTTCAAAAAACTTTAGCACCAAAATGGCCGAAGGTGGTAAGTTCATGCAAGATTGCGGAATTAGGTCATATAGTCAGGATAAAAACTTCAAAAAGATTGCCGATAAATATGTCTCCGATCAAATGAAGGGATTAAACACATATGCTAAAAACAAAAAAATTGAGACCAATGATGTGAACTGGATAGCTGATAAAGCACAAGTTGAAGAGAAACTTTTAAAAACGGCAAGGGCACATGGTACTACATGGAGAATTTCTGACCACAGAGTAGTGTGGATGAAATTAAAATTCTAATCACCCCTATTTCATAAGTTATTGCTACTCTTATTAAAAGTTGACCTTTTTAGAAAGGCACTTGGCCTGATTTGAAAAGCCGTTTCAATTCAAACATTGCAAATTTGTATCATACAAATAAAAAAAACAGGAACTATGAACAAAAGTATTATGATAACAGGCGCTAACGCCGGACTAGGAAAAGACGTCGCAAGACAATTGGCTTTGTTGCCAACCACAGAAAAAGTGTACTTGGCATGTAGAAACATGGACAAAGCTCAAGCAGCAAAAAAAGAGCTGATGAAAATTACAGGTAAGTCTGTTTTCTAAATAGTGATTATAGATGTATCAAACATCGATTCTGTTCGCAAAGCGGTAGCAGATTTACCAGAAATTGACGCAGTAATTATGAATGCTGGCGGTATGGGCGGAAGAACTCCTGAGAAAATTACTAGCGATGGTGTAAACGAATTAACTGCACACAATGTAATTGGTCATGTTGTTTTGGTAGACGAATTATTAAAAGCTAACAAACTAAAAAAAGTAGCTCTTTTGGTTAGTTCAAAAGCTGCAAGAGGCGTTAAAGCAATGCAAATGGCAGCACCTAGCTTGCCAAAATCTTCGGTTCAGGATTTTAAAGATGTATTTACAGGTTCTTTCTTTGGCAGTAAATTCGATGCTATGGAAGCTTATGGATACGTTAAATATGGAGCAGCCATGTGGATGTCGTCGTTGGCAGTAAAACACCCAGACATTAAGTTTGCAAGTATGAGCCCAGGAGCAACAAACGGAACTAACGCGTCGGATTCACTTACCGGAGTGATGAAGTATTTCTTTAAATACATAATGATGAAAGTAATATTCCCATTAACAGGAAATGGCCATGGGATTGATGTAGGAGCAAAAAGATTGGTTGACGGAATTAATGACGACCAATTTAAATGCGGCATTTTCTACGCTAGTAAAAAAGGAACTTCTTGCGAAATAGTAGACCAAAGCACTTTGTTTGCCGACTTAAACAACGTTGCTTTTCAGAACAATGCCAATGAAGCGATACACGCTTTTATTAATTAGAATGGGTAGGGAGCATCATGTTCTCGATACAAATCCCGTAAACACGGGATTTACTCGAACTGACAACGATCTCAAAGTACTCGTCTAAATTAAAACGAATAAGCTAAATAGAGAGTTGAGAAAAAACGATGTCTGTTAATTAACATAATTTAAAAAGGTGTCAGTTCGAGTGATTTTTTCTTCAAAAAATTTTATCGAGAACACGCAATCGTCTTAATATTTAAGTCCGCTTCGAATGAATAGTTCCTTTCGGAAAGGACGAAGAAAGCCTTCAGTAATGGGGCTTTTTATTTGTTCAATTGTTGATTAACTTGGCTCCGCACATTAATAAACAAACACATGCTGAATAACCATTTTGAAGTTTTGAGCAAGTATGGCCAATCTTTAGAAGCTGGCGAAGAACTACCATACGTAATAAACAGCACAGTGCGTTTAGAAAATATTGCTCTAATTATTGTTGGTATCCTATTTCTTTCCTTGTTTATTTTCCCTCCAGAGCATATGGCATCGCTTACTGTAGTTGTTGCAATACTGGTAGGAGTTTCTGCTTTATTAGCAGGCATATTTAAAACCATTAAAAATGTTTTCAGCAGAATTGATATTGATGATAAAGAAATGTTAATCAGCGGATTCTTAAAAGATAAAATTATCCCTTTAAAAAATATAGACCGCCTAGATTACCAAGCAGGATATTCTCCCCATAATTCGGAGTATAAAAAATCTAAGTTTTTCCCCAACAGAAAAGGAAAGTTATATGTTATTACAAAAGATGGGAACCAGCACTTAATGATCAACTTTGGACAGGTTAAACTTAACGATACAACCTCAATTGCAAGTTTTGCCAATCAATTAAACAAAGACATTTTTGACGCTCTCAACGTTTCCTGCAATGATTCTATTGATTAAGAGTCCTTATTGTTTTTTTCTTTTCCCCCTTCTGCTCTGCTATAAACTCTTTATTGATCTTTACCCTTTCAGTTTTTTCCAATTGAGTGAGGTTTAAAGACACACCTGCTTTTTGCCCCCATTGAGCTGCCCATTCATTAAACTCATTAAACGATTGCTTGTTGATTTTAAACAGATCTAGTACAGAAGTAAAGTTAGATTGAGCACTCAACATTTGATCTACCTCAATGGCATACTTACAGAACTCGTCATATTTAGTAGACCCAAAACCAACCACCGAAAACTGCAGATTACCCGCTGGTTGTGTTTTCCCGAAAATTTCCTCAAATTTTATTGAATTCACTGGTGGCTCGCCTTCGCCATAAGTAGCAGTTAAAACAATTAGATATTTAGCACTTCTGTATGTGTCGTACTTATTTAATTCTGAAACAAAAACAGTTTTACCAATTGCAGTCAACGCCTCGCTTAAAAGCGTTGCAAAACCAAAGGTGCCACCCGTTTCGGAACCAACCAAAATAATAAATTCGCTTGCATCCTTTTCGCTTACGTTTTTAGAGATTCGAGTATTGGCTCGTCGCCTTAGCGTCATGGCAAACCCAGAATAGATGAAGAAGAAAATTGATAGCGTTGCCACTAATAACACCAACGACCAAGTAATACTCCCCTGCCCTGTGTGTAGAATCATACTTAAGTCGGACAGCATTACCACGAACGGATATTCGATCTCACTTAAAACTTCGCCCGTAATTTGATTTACAACTATTTCTTTGTTCGATAATTCTATCGTAAAGCAATCTTCTACATCTGGCGAGAATGGGAATTCAACGCTCCTAACATCTTCCAATTTTATATTTTGAAATACAGCAAACTCAGACACTTTAAGCACTGGACTCGTTTGTAAATTTTCATAATCTATTTCGTGAGAAACCCGATGCGATGGCAACAACGAAAACTTCTCTAACGAAAGATACACACCTGTTGCAGCAATTACTATTAAGGGAATTAATGTAAGCCGACCGATGGCAACATGATAATATTGCTCGAAGTTTTCTTTGTATATTTTCGAGAAAAAATGCTTAACTCCAAGTTGTCTTTTAATGATTAGAATCAACCCAGATACAGCCATTAGCACCAATAGGAACGAAATAAAGCCGACAATAAATCGGCCTGTTTTTTTCAAGAACAAAGAACGGTGCACGTTGGTTGAGAACTCAAAGATCCAAGGCGTTTCGATAATGTCGCCCACTTTTTTGCCCGTAAATGGATCGATGTAAAACGTTTCGCTTTCCCAGTCTTTTGTAACTACCGAAGCTGTTATAAAATCGTTGTTGTCAATTTCAATCAACAAAACTTCATCGTATTCAGTTTGTAAAACAGATATGGTTTCAGCTAATGTGGCCTCTTGTGCTTGCCCTACACTATATGGCTGTATAAGTTCTGTGATTGGCTGAAAAGCCAAAATTACTCCCGTAATAGAAGCGACCAATAGAAACACACATGAAGATAACGCAATGGTTAAATGACAATATCTCCAAATCGAAATGGTCATACCAAACTACTGTTGCGGCATTATTCGAATATAACGGATATAGCCTTTCCCCTCGAACTTACCTGTTAGGTTTTCGCTAGTTAGATCAACTTCTAAATCTGTCTCATTATAATCTCCATGCTCCACACAAGTTTCAAAACGCAATTTGTAGCCTGCATCTATTTTGTCCTTGTATATATCCAGAATACTTACACTTCTGTCTCCACCAGCAAGTGTTGCTCCCGTAATGGCATCTAGCGTTACTTTGTTTTTCTTAAAATATTTCCACCAACTCGGAATTTCCTCATACCATTCTTCATCGTCGCCACGCACGTTAAGTGTTTCCACGTATTTGCCATCCGAATCCATTAAAGAAATTACAATATATGCTCCCTCCCCTTGATAGTTCACCATTTGCATCATGCATTTGTACGAATCGTAACTGGTGCCTTTTTTAAATGCAAACGCACTAAAAGCAAGGGTTAATACAATAAGCAGGTACTTGTATTTTGATAGGATTTTCATGTTATTTTAAAAAATTAATGTCAATATTTTTCTTTTGTAATATTTCGTTTTCACTTGCCAAATCGTAAGCAGACTCTCCAAATTCGGTAGTAACCGTTTTGTCGGCCCCAAGCGCAATTAACTGTTTTAGTTTCTTGTTGTTTCTTGCCTTATTGGCAATCAAATGTAAAACGGTCATTCCTTCGCTATTCTTTGCATTAATGTCGAAACCATTTTTTTTCATAATTTGATACTTCTTCTCACTCGCTTCCACTGTATGATTACGACGCGTACCAATCAAAAAAGAAGCCATTCCAAGCCCTTTAGAGGTCACAAAATTAACATTCGCTCCAAGGTCTAATAAATCCTGAACATCTTCCACTGTGCCCCATTCAATCGCGTAAGCCAAACAAGTCTGCCCCTTAGGCGTTTCGTCATTTACACCCATCGAAATTAACGCAAACGGGCCTCCTTCCTCGGGAAAGAAATCGTTAATTTTTATAATCTTCTCATTAGATTCGTCTGTAATAAACTCCATTCCATATTTAGGATACTTAGGAAACGTATACTTTTTGTCGGAAAGGCGAATCATATAATAATGTCCATCGCCGGGGATATCAACATCAAGGGTATCGTTATAATACATGGTTCTCCAAAGTAAAGTGCCATCAGAATAATAGCCCTTTAAGTCGTCCATAAATTTCAATTCGGATGTTGGAGCAACAGATTTTTCTTGGCCACAGCTAACTTGAGCTAATCCCATTAACGTAATAGCTATAAAGCAGAAAGCTTTAAAATAATGCTTGAGGTTATTCATTCTAATTTCTTTTCGTACCCTATTTAGATTGGATTCAGATCAAAAGGTTTAATCCAAATCTGCTTTATTTAAGGAACTCAAGATCGACATTATTATTAAGCAAAAGCTCGTTTTCAATAGCTAAATCGTAGATGGTTTCGTCAAAATCGGTTTTAATCGTTTTGTCTGCTCCAATGGAAATCAAATATTTTAAGACTACGTCGCTGTCTGTTTTATTCGCCGCTACTTGTAATGCTGTTAGATCTTCATTATTACGAGCATTAACATCTATGTTATAGTCAGTTAACATTTTATAAAAGTCTGTTTTATTATATTTAGCCAAGTAATGATAAAACGTATTTCCTTTATCAAGCGGCGTTGAAAGATCTAAACCTTTAGCCATTAAAATGTCCAATTTTTCCTTTAAATCATTTGGTCGGATGGGATCAAAAGGATGCTCGTAAGCGTAGAGTAAACCAGATACAAGGTTGTTTCCTCCTGGTGAAATAAAATTTAACTCCGCACCATTATCTACAAGGTATTTAACTATTTCGGAAGTATTAAACATGGTGGCAAATAACACAGGAGACCCATAGTTCTTGGGCGTGGTATTAATGTCTAGCTGTTTAAATTTCTGATGAATTTGCTTCAAGAAATCTAAATCATTTCGCATAATGGCAGAATGAAATACTGTGCGATGCTCATTCAAAGAGGTCAAGTCGATTCCATTATCTTTTAGAATCTTAAACTTTTCTTCAAATTCTGTAGGAATCATTCGAGTACCTTCTAAGTCTACATACGGCTCTATTAAAGCATGAAGTGGCGTTACACCTTATTTGGTGGCGTGGTTAACATTGGCACCAATATTAATGAGATGCTCAACTATTGCCGACGAATTTCTGGCAATGGCATAAGTTAAAACAGATTCGCCTGTTCTTTGTTTTGTTGCGTTCACATCTAACCCCGATTTATCTAAGCTCTTAAGAGATTCAACATCATTGGATTGCAACGCCAGTTTATACACATCGAAACTCTTTTCCTTCAACAAATTAACCTTGGCTAATCCATAGATATAAAGTTCTATCTTTTTATTGAAGTCCTCAATGCCAAAATCATCGAGTGCTCGCAACAAAAAGAAATCCATTCCTTTGTGCTTACCAACAAACCCTGCATTGGCCCCTGCATCAATTAATTTCTTTACTTCTTCGGGGCTACTACTGGCAAATGCATAGCCCAAAATGGTCCACCCATGTTTTGTTGCATCCTCAAATGTCATCTCTTTTAAAGCGGTTGTACCTCCTTCAATTACAACTTCAACAGTGTCTATTTTGGGAGCTGCGCTGCTCAAATATTTATTATGATCGGTTGTAATCTTAATTTGGGTTTCAGAAGGATAATAATTATCTATCCTTATAATCTTAGCGTCTGCTTCGTCTGTAATAAACTTTATACCATACCCTGGGAACCCCGGAAAAACGTAGTGCTTATCGGTAACCCGAGTCATGTAATAAAGTCCATCGTTGGGGATATCAATTTCTAAAGTATCGTTGTAGTAAGTGGTCTTCCAAATTGTGCCACCGTCTGTGTAAAACTCTTTTAGGTCGTCCATAAATTTGAGGTTACTGCCTATAGCAGACTGTCCAAAACAGAATGATGTAATGGATAATAATATGACGAGGATATGGGATGATTTCATGTATTTAGGATAACTCTGTTCTTAATGTATGGTTACAAGTTTTAGTAACTATTGCTAATTAAGAAAGAGACGAGTGTGAGACGGGAATGTAACAAGGAGGAGCTACTTTAAACGATATCGTCATTCTTGTAAGTGTTAGGTAATTCGTTGACACTATTAGGTATAATGTTAAACAAAAAACGAAATACAAGCAGCTCCCCTTGAAGGGGAGCAGCTGCATTCGTCTTTATTTTCAACTTTTAGTTTAAAGTGTCAACGAATTACTCGACATCTACAGGATGACGTGCCCGAATTTGAGTATTTTAATACTTGAGTTTGCACCCCTACCAAACCTTTAGCGAAGTAGCATAATGAACAATCTAATTACCCAATTGGTCAAAATATTGCACAAAAAAATGCCCTTCTCTTACGAGAAAGGCATTTAACTTTATTTAAAAAACTGTTTAGTGGATATATACTTTTTGAGTACGAATATCGCCGTCACCAGCATTTACTCTTACAAAGTAAATTCCTTCACTTCTACCATTAACACGAATAATGTTAGACTTTTTAGTAAGACGCTCTTCTTGAACTTTTTTACCAGTTATGTCATAGATAGCAACGCTTCCTTTAGTACCAAAGCTTTTATCTGCTTTAATTCTAACATCTCTGTTGTGGCTATAGATAGAAATCTTATTATTAAACTGTCTTTCGCTAATACCAGGTGCTACTTTAGTACCATTAGAACAAGATGGCTCCATATAGTTTACGGCACTCGCATCACATATTGCTGCCTCACCTTCTTCTGTTTCAAAAGCCCATGCTCGTAGATTAAACGATCTTGCTTCTAAAGCAACATCCATGTAAACCCAACCATAGTGCAATGTAGAATCCCAAATACTGTCTCCAGGAGTAGTTAATGTATCAAGTGTATATGCATAGAATCTAAGACCCATATACTTTTCGGTTTTACCTCCCCAATCACCCCAACTAACAAAGCCTGAAGAGCTGTACCACCATACCATATCACCTCCCTTCTGCCAAATGTCATCTCCAGTTGCCATTGATTCACTTACCGAAGACCCACCGCCAACATATCCAACAGTTGGATATAATTTAGTAGATGTTCCTATAGTTGTGGTAGTACTAGTACCACCATAGCTAGTCGGATTGATATTTGTTACAGTTACATTTGTAAATGTGCTAGAATGTTTCTCTCCTATTATTTGATTATCGTAATATGCACCTGCAAATACAAATAACGACTCTGTAGTATACGATCCTACTGATATATATATATCACTTAATTCGTCGCAATCTGCTCCTACACTATTTATGTTAATTACAAAAGTGGTGAAGCCCGCCGTATCTAATGATATCAGCGAATCAGGATCCATATCGTATCCAATCAATTCTGCACTAGCTGGGTTTGCAGCACCAAATACGGCGGCAGCGGCGGCAGAGTATGTTGCCAATTTTGATAATTTATTGTCTATTTTTTTCATAAGCCAATTTTATAGTATAGTTTTTGAGTTTTCCCGCTTGCTAAATGGAAAAAAAGTATTTAGTTATGCAAGGTAATACATCCAACTTGTTCTTATGGCACAGACAGACCTAATAATTAATAAAAAGGATATTTAACCCTGCACGGGTAAATATTAGTTTATTTACCCCGCCAGGCAATTAATTATAACCAATATCAGCATAATTTTCTGGACAGATCCATACCAAATTGCAGTTATTAAATCATTAATGAAGCTTCTGCTCCTTTTTAAGTGAGAATTTGAAAGCATTTGCACTTAAAGTGTACAGCGAACACGTAATAACGAACGAACTAACATACCGATTGGATGTTGTATTGAAATTGTTTGCACAAAAAAATGCCCTTCTCTTACGAGAAAGGCATTTAATTTTATTGAAAAACTGTTTAGTGGATATATACTTTTTTAGTACGAATATCGCCGTCACCAGCATTTACTCTTACAAAGTAAATTCCTTCACTTCTACCGTTAATTCGAATAGAGTTTGTTTTTCCAGCAAGAGTTTCTTCTTGAATTTTCTTACCATTTATATCGTAGATAGCAACACTTCCTTTAGTACCAAAGCTTTTAGTTGCTTTAATTCTAACATCTCTGTTGTAGCTATATATAGAAATCTTATTATTAAACTGTCTTTCGCTAATACCAGGTGCTACTTTAGTAGCATTAGGTGCAAAACAAGATGGCTCCATATAGTTTACGGCACTCGCATCACATGTTGCTGCCTCACCTGCTTCTGTTTCAAAAGCCCATGCTCTTAGATTAAACGATCTTGCTTCCAAAGCAACATCCATGTAAATCCAACCATAGTGCAATGTAGAATCCCAGATACTGTCTCCAGGAGTAGTTAATGTATCAAGTGTATATGCATAGAATCTAAGCCCCATATACTTTTCGGTTTTACCTTCCCATACACCAAAGCTAGTAAAGCCTGAATAGCTGTACCACCATACCATATCACCATTATCCTGCCAAGTTTTTGCTGTTCCAGTCGCCATTGATTCACTTACCGAAGACCCACCGCTAACATATCCAACAGTTGGATATAATTTAGTAGATGTTCCTATAGTCTGGGTAGTAGAAGTAGCTCCGTAAGTTGTTGTAACCGTATTTGTTACAGTTACACTATCATACTGGTAAGGATTTTCGCCTCCTATTATTTGATTATCGTAATATGCACCTGCAAATACAAATAACGATTCTGTATTATACGATCCTACTGATATATATATATCATTTAATTCGTCGCAATTTGCTCCTACACTATTTATGTTAATTACAAAAGTGGTGAAGCCCGACGTATCTAATAGTATCAGCGAATCAGGATCCATATCGTACCCTATTAATTCTGCATTAGCAGAATTTGCAGTACCAATTACAGCAGCAGCTGCTACAACCGAATACGATCCTATTTTTGATAATAAATTGTTAGTTTTTTTCATAAGCCAATGTCCTTTAATTTATGTCTGTCCGTCTGGAATGAAATAATCCGACGAACGATTATTTTAACGTTTAGTTACTCAAACATAAGGAATCCTTTCCCTAATTCCTGTGTTTAAAGGCATTAGAAGACTAAATAACAATCCTATTCCAATATCTTACACATTTATAGTTTATTGTCCTGCCAATACAATCGATTGCTTCACGTAAATCAACACCCAAATTGAATAAGGTTTTGCTTTATATTTTCATTTCTGGTAAAGTCTTCCTAAATTCAAGTAATAAATGCAACTTTCAGATTTGCTGCGTTAAGTGTAAATTATCGAAACAAAAAGAGGACAATTCCTCTTTCTGTTTCGATGGAATATTTACCTTACTGCTTCAAATCACTAAAAAAGAAGTTGTAT
>JABSPQ010000326.1 GCA_013214205.1 Flavobacteriales bacterium | reverse complement strand
TTTGGAGATTTAGAGGTTGATTTAATCCTAGGAAAAAATCACAAACAGGCCATTCTAACGATTAACAACAGAGCTTCAGGAGTGTTGAAAATGAAAAAACTAGAGGCTAAAGTTGTCACAATAGCAATAAATGAGCTTCTAAATGGATGGATTCCCTATATCCATACGATTACATCGGACAATGGGAAAGAGTTTGCGGAACACGAACTAGTCGCCCAAACACTCTATATTGATTACTATTTTGCTCATCCATATCATTCTTGGGAAAGAGGGGCTAATAAAAATTTAAATGGGCTGATTAGGCAGTATTTCAGGAAAGGTTCAGACTTTACCAGCATTAATGAACAAAGGATTAAAGAAATAGAATTGAAGCTAAATAATAGGCCTAGAAAAAGGTTTGGATATAAAACACCTATACTGGTAATAATATCAATTATTATTTAACCCAAAAGTTGCATTTATTACTTGAATTCAGCATTTTTCCTTTTGTAAATCCAAATAAAGCCGTTCTACTTTATCTCTAGCCCATTGCGTTCTCCTTAAAAACTTAAGACTCGACTTCATTGTCGGGGCATTTTTAAAACAATTGATGTTAACCTCCATCGCTAATTCGTCCCATCCAAGTTCTTCTACCAACCACTCTAGTATGGTTATCAACTTTATTCCATGTAGCGGGTAATTGGGTTGTTCTCTAAATTCGCCTTTTTCTTTATCCATTATGTGATTTGTTTTTCAGACCTAACTGATCTAATTATTCGATTACTCAGCTAAACGAATACCTATTATTTTTTTTGTTTTAATCGGAATGTAATATACCGTAACTACAGTATTATTTATGGCAACCATTTCCGAATCTATATAGCGTTCAATATAAAAATCGGTTCTTTCTTCATTTTGAATCCACACCTTATCTGGTGTATCTCCATTTGTGATGCTCTCAGCACCGGATATTGTGCCTGTGATTACTTCCCATGCCGGATCAATTTCTTTCTCCTCAGCCTCATTTAATGGCTTATCCCATTTCTTGATCTTGTTTTTAATTATCTCTTGATAGCTCACCACTACACTATCACCAATAAAATCGTCGAAGTTTCCATATAGCATGCTCTCTTCAACATCAATGTAAATGTCTTCCGTTATGTTACTTTCGATAAAATGAAAGGAGGAATTAAAAAAGGGGTAAGACCCCGATTCACCTTTTGTAAATACAGCTAACGCTTCCTTCGTTACAGGGTAATTAAATTCTAATACATCTTTTATTGAAGTTCTGTCAAATGCGTTATTACAGTCTAATGTGTCGTATGGTATTTTTTTTAGAAGCCTAAATGGATCCATACCTCCAAATCCAGTATTAGTTCTTTGCAGACAAAACATCTCTGTTTCGTTCGTATAATACGTTGCAGTTTCCAACACCTCATCTTTTTCTCCGACATACTTACGCCCCTCGTAATATTTGAATATTATCTTGTTGTCCCTGAAATAATAAGATATATCCTCTCGTCCGTCCCCACCTAATTTGTCAATAAAAGCATATCGAATTTCGTCTCCCTCTAACGCCATTATATAAGTAAACGATGCAGGCCCCGATTCATCAATTCCCTCTTTAACTTCATACAAGCTAGAATCCTCCATGCTAGTGTTAATGATGTCGCATTTCTCTTTGATAAGACTTACTCGCTCTTCAATTGAGAGGTCTTCTGATGGCGCTTCGGCAACTGTATTGCCTTTTTTAATTAGATCTGCTTTAATAATAATGAAATCAATTCCCAAAGGGCCATCAATATACATTGGTTGTTCCCTCTCAATATAGGTTAGTTTAAACCATTTTCCTTGCAGTTCGGAATTGGAGCCCCAATCTTGATTGTCGTAGTTCATTTCAGATTCATCTAGCCCTCTTGAAAATTGAAAATTGCCAATTGCGCAACCACCAAAATCGATCTTCTTTCCATTCTCTGTTTCGAAGGAATAATATGATGCATCATGCAATTCGAAATCTATAAACTTAGCTATAACACTTGCTGTGTCTTTAAGGTTCTCTATGTATCTAACACCTATATTCCCTAAATAAATACCATAAAAGGTTCTTATTACAGTGCTACCTGCTGCTATATTATTACCGTTGTCATCAACTCTTTCCACGGTATTAATATTAGTCACCAATACAGATAAGGAGTCAATTGTAATTTCTGAAGAGGAGGTGTGGTGCTCTTGTATACTATAAACATCTGAGTATCTACCAAGAAACTTAGAGCCTTTAAGCTTACCTGCTATCGTAAAAGTAGCAAGTGTAATTTGTGTGTCATAAGCCTTCTTGGATGCTTCGGTGAAGTGAGCATATACAACAGTGATATACTTCTCCTGTTTTAAAACATATTCGGCATAGAAAAACTCTTCATATTTGTCGGTAGGTTCATAATCTATATTTAAAAATTGCTTGAGCTCACCTGCCGTTAATTTGGTTACCAAGCGTTCATCCTTTATTATTAATGGGTAATCAGCAGGTTTGAATTTATCTAGAAAGACATTGAATTCACTTTGCCCAAATGAACTAAAGCAAAAGGTGATAAGAACAGATGTTAAGGCTATTTTAAGATTCATTATTAATAATTTCAATTCCTTTTTTTGTTAAGAAGAAGCATATTGTTGAACCAAATAGGCTGTAGGGTAAAGATAATATAATTACCAACCAACCTGTTTTTAGACCCTCAGTAAATCCTTTATTTATAATTTCCGACATCCAATTTGTCGGAAAGAATCCAGCTTTCATATCATGAAAATGCCATAGCATTTCGCCAAAAGGAGAACTAAATAAAATGGTTAAAATAATAATTAGAATGGTTAAGGAAATTCGTCCACGTGTTTTTCTGTTCTTAAAGTTATCTGCTGATATGGTTGCTATTATTCCATAAAAAAAGCAAGGAATTGCTATGTATTGTAATGGGAATTGCCAATGATATGCATAGTTTCTGAAAATGTACCAAAAACAAAATGAATGGGCATAACCAACCACAAAAGATAGTACAAGGAATAGGCAAGAGCAAAACTGGATCCCCAATAAAAAAGCAATCTATTTATGGCTGTTTTAGTGATCATCTTTTTTTATCCAGCATGTTTCATTTCCTAAATGAAAGTAATAAATGTAACTTTTAGATTTGCTACGTTAGGTATAAATTATCGAAACTTGAAGAGAACAATTTCTCTTGCTGTTTCGATGAAATATTAACCATACTGCTGTAGATCGAAAAACAAGAAGTTGCATGGCACATATTACTTTTAATCAACGATATACAATCTCTTGCATGCTCAAGGAAGGCTACAAACAAGTTCATATAGCTAAAGCTATAGGAAAAAACAAGTCAGTTGTAAGCAGAGAATTGAAACGCAATTCTGATGCAAGGAATAACAATTACAAGCAAGAATTAGCAACACAGAAGTATGCAAAACGTCAAAAAGAAAAGCACAAGCATAAAAGATTCACCGCTCTAATACAGCTTGAAGTAGAGAGACTCCTGAAAGAGGATTATAGCCCTGAACAAATCGTTGGAACATTGATAAAGCAAGGAAAAGAATGTGTTTCTGCAGAACGTATTTATCAACATGTATGGGCAG
>JABSPQ010000325.1 GCA_013214205.1 Flavobacteriales bacterium | reverse complement strand
TAGCTTCTTTTTTAGATTATTCTCTTTTCGTTGAGCTGATTTTAACTCTAAAAAACTCTCTTTTATTATAATTTCAAACACCTTTCCCATACCATAAATTTACACAAAATATAATGCCTTATGAAATTAAATTGGTATTAGTAACGTAGATATCATTACAATCAACGGAGTGAGTAATATATCTAAAAGCGATGTAATCGTTTACAGCACTACTGGAAGCTTAGTTAATTTCGACTTAAGCGGAAACGTTATTTCTCTTGGCGACAACGAGGAAGGATTATATGTTATCCGATTAACTCTCGAAGGTGGAACTGTAGTTACCCAAAGAGTGATTGTTCACTAGAAAATAGAAACTAAAAAAGGCCGAAGTGATTGTATCGCTTCGGTCTTCTTTTATGTCGTAAAACTAAATGTTAGTTCGGGGTAATAATCAACCAGATACTCCCCTACAGAAACGGAAAGAGAATTAGATTAACTATATAAAGGAATTATTGGTAGAGAGAATTTAAGATTCCATCAGCAAAACTTATTCCTCTGTTATATTCGTTCTTGCTCAATTTATCATTTTCCGATAAACCCCAAAGCACAAATTCTTTTAGCATAGATACATCCTTCTTATTAGCATCTGCCTGATATTTAGATAAAATTGGAGCCAGTGGTTTTACATCGTTTAATGCTTTTTCGTATTCCGAGTTGGTGGCCATATTAGGCAGTTCAAATCCCGAATTATTTACAAACCAATTTACAACCTTGTCAAATTCATCTTCCGTTCCTGGTTTAACCAATTTGTCGAAAGATTTAAAATTAACCGTAAACAAAGTTTTAATAGCGTCGCCTAATAAAATACTGGCAACTCTTTCCGCCCCCTCCTGCTCTCCTTCATAAACCAATTCTACCTTGCCCGTAATAGCCGGTGCAATGCCCATAAAATCGCTCATTCTAATAGCAGTGGTTTTGTCTTTGCTTTTAATCAATCGTTGCTCTGCAGTGCTTACTAAATTCTCGAACATCGTTATACCCATTCTGGCAGATACACCACTTTTCACATCTATCAATTCACTTTTTCTTGCTTCAAAACCAATTTGTTCTACCAGCTGTCTTGCCAATTCTGGCACGTGAATCGCATCTTTTAAATGATCTGGAATAACAACTTCCTGACTCGTAATTTCTTGAGCTATTTCCAAAGTTTCGGGATAATGAGTCATTATTTGAGAACCGATCCTATCCTTTAATGGTGTTACAATATTTCCTCTATTCGTGTAATCTTCTGGATTTGCTGTAAAAACGAATTGCAAATCTAAAAGCAACCTCATCTGAAATCCTCTAATTTGAATGTCGCCCTCTTGTAAAATATTAAAGAGCGAAACCTGAATTCTTGCTTGTAAATCGGGCAGTTCGTTAATTACGAAAATACAACGGTTAGCCCTCGGAATCATTCCGAAGTGAATTACGCGCTCATCAGAATACGACAGCTTTAAATTAGCCGCTTTAATTGGGTCAACATCGCCAATTAAATCTGCAACCGTAACATCGGGTGTTGCTAGCTTTTCAAAAAACCGATCAGCTTTAGCCAACCATGTAATCGGTGTTTTATCTCCTTTTTCATTCACCAAATCAATTGCAAATTTCGAAATCAGATTCAACGGATCATCGTTGATCTCCGAGCCTTCAACAACAGGAATATAATCATCTAAAAGATGAATTAAAGAACGAGCAATTCTTGTTTTAGCCTATCCTCTTAATCCCAATAAATTAATATTGTGTTTAGACAAAATCGCGTTAGTAAGCTGTGGAATTACAGTTTCGTCGTAGCCTATTATTCCTTCAAAAATCGGTTCGTCGTTCTCCAATTTCGAAACAAGATTATCTCTTAATTCCTGCTTGATCGTTTTACTTTGATAACCAGCTTTTTTTAATTCTGCCAGCGTATTTATTGAATTGTGATTCATTCCAATTATTTTAATTTCTTCTTTCTATTTCTTTCATAGTCTTCAAATATCATTTCTCCCAGTCCTTTTAAACCAGTATAAAAAGCCTTGCCCTGATTGGCTTCCGTAAACTCTTCAACAAACTGAGTAAGGTATTCGTCGCGAGCAATCATAAAAGTGGTAATAGGTATTTGAAGCTTTCGGGCCTGTTTAGCCATATTCAAACACTTGCCAGTAATATACTCGTCCAAACCAAAACTGTTTTTATAATACTCTCCATTGGGCATTTTAAGGCAACTCGGTTTGCCATCCGTAATCATAAAAATTTGCTTATTCGTTTGTTTTTTCCTCCTCAACAAATCCATCGCCAAACTTAACCCTGCTACCGTGTTGGTATGGTAAGGCCCTACTTGTAAATAAGGTAAATCCTTCAGTTTAATTTCCCAAGCATCATTCCCAAAAACAATAATGTCTAAAGAGTCCTTCGGATACCTGGTTCTAATTAATTCGGCCAAAGCCATCGCAACTTTTTTGGCAGGTGTAATTCTGTCTTCACCATACAAAATCATGCTGTGGCTAATGTCTATCATTAGCACCGTACTTAATTGTGCATTGTGATGGGTTTCGTTTACAACTAAATCTTGTTCGGTTAATCTAAAACTGTCTACACCATTGTTGGTATAAGCATTCTTAATGCTTTCCGTAATAGCAATCTGCCCCAAGATATCACCAAAAATATAACTTCTAAGTTCGCCAGATTGTTCGTCGCCTAAGCCAGTAGTACCCGTTTTATGATTTCCTTTTCCAGCTTTCCGCAACGCACCAAAAATCTGATTAAGGGCACTCTTCCGAATGTTCTGTTCCGTTTTGGAAGTAATTTTTAATCCGCCACCCTTTTTTTTCTTCGATTCGTCTTTTAAATAACCGCGCTTTTTTAAGTCTTCTATAAATTCGTCCTTGCCATATTCGGCCGTGTACAATTTGTATTCTTTATCCAACTGGTCCATCCAACTCAATGTTTCGTCCACATCGCCAGAAGTATGCACAATCAATTCGCTGAAAATTTCAAAGAGTCTATCAAAAAGATCTTGATCCTCTTTTTTATAAGGTGAAAACTGAAAACCTTTAATTGCCGTTGTTGCGCTCATAGTAATAAAGGTAGCTATATTTTGCGGGAAGTTCTTCTCTTTTTTTCGCCGCACAAAACAAGCAATCACTGCATAAAATTATATGAATTTATATTTCGAAGGAATTAAGCGGATACTTAATCAACCAGATTTTGTGTTTTTGACTTTCGTCTTCTAGGAGTTGGCACACTTTTTTCGCTAGGCACAATTTGGGGATCTGAATGTTTACCCGGGCAGCGTTTAAATGTAATTGTAACAGGTAATGATTCTTCCCCTGCATTATTTTTAAAAAGAGCAGGGTTATCAAATTTCAAACCTTCCAACGCATTGGTAGCCTCAAAAATAATTTTGTCTCCCTTTTTAATAACAATAGTTCGTTAAGTTTTTATGCAGCTATTTTTCCATACTGTAAGGCTTCATTAATCTTGATTTGATTTATAGGCTTGTCTGGGTCAATAGCGAACAGTGATAAAAATCGATAGATTAATAACTTATTGTTGTATAG
>JABSPQ010000324.1 GCA_013214205.1 Flavobacteriales bacterium | reverse complement strand
TCGGAGTTAATACAATGAAAACAGCTTCATTATCAACAAGCTCCTGACAAATTACTTTGGCCTGTTTCCACTCATGCTTCTCATTCACAAAACCACTAGATAAGAGTCGAGTGAATTTATCATGACTTATTACATTGTCTGCAATATCTGATAACCCTGTACACGTTACCTGAAAAGAACTGGCCATTAAGCCCTCCTGATAAATCTGCAATAAGTTTTCAACATCCATATGTAAATTTATCATTTATAACTGCGTAACATGAGTTAATAATTGTTACTAAAGGTAAACTCTTAATTTTTACAGCCTTAAATCAACTGTGAAAAGTACTATTTTTGGAACATGTTGAAAGACGTAAACCATAAGAAAAATATTTCTTCTTTGATCTTGGTTATTCTATTGAATATTATTTCAATAATTAGCTACGCTCAACCAACTAATAGCAACTGCGCAAACGCTACCCAACTATGTTATAACCTTGCTGTTAGTGGCACTACAATAGATGCTACTACAGAATGTGGCGTGGTGGAAGACTGTGCCGCAGTTGGCACAATTTGTTACCAGGCAAGCAACACGGTTTGGTATAAATTTACTTCGAATGCTGCCGGCGGTAATGTAGACATTACGATCTCTAACATTATTTCTTGCTCCGGAACAAACACACAATTGCAAGCGGCTTTCTTTTCGGCCACAACAGCTTGCGACCTTTCTACTTACAATGTTTTAGGTTGCAACAGTGGCAGTAGCGACGACTTTACGTTATCTGGATCTGTTGATCCCAATACGCAATACTATATTCAAGTTGATGGAGAGGAGACATCTAATCCCGCCGCAGCTTGCAATTTCGACATTACTATATCCAGTACAGGAGTTGAGCTTGTCGTAGATCGAATTGCCACTAGCCCTTCGTGCCAAGGCGAATGTGATGGTGAGGTAACCACCAGTATAACAGGCGGACAAAGCACTTACAGTTATCTATGGAGCGAAGGCAGCACCACCTCAAGTATTACCGATTGCTCTGGCAACTATGGTGTTACCGTTACAGATTCCGAAGGTTGCAAAGCATCTGTAGCCGCATCAATATTTGCTACCGATACCATTAATGCCAACACAACAGCTACCGATCCATCTTGTTTTGGAGATACCGATGGAAGCGTTTCTACTGCGGCAGTTGGTGGAAGTGGCACCTATACATACAAATGGTCCAACAGCAGCACCGAAGAGTCTTTAAGCGATCTATCTCCCGGCACATACACCGTAACTACAACAGACGAAAATGGGTGCAACTCTACCTCTTCTGTTACACTTGAAGAAACGGAAGAAATCGTTCCTTCCACGTCCACCACCAGCAGTGCCGACACTTGTGGCTTAGGAGATGGAACCAGTAGTATTTCAACCATCACTGGCGGTTCGGGCCCTGGAACTTACACCTACTTGTGGTCGGACGGACAAACGACCAATCCCGCAGAAAACCTAAGTGAAGACGCTGAACTGGAGGTTATAATTACAGATATAAACGGCTGTACGGCTTCACCTCAAAGTTCTACGGTAGGTTCTTTTTTACTTGGCTCAGGTTCGGCGTCGGCAAATAAAACATTAATTGAAGTTGGAGAAAATCCACCGCCAGTTCTCACGGCAATCTACAACCACAGTGCAGCAGAATACAGATGGGAACCAATGAGCGGAGGATTAAGGAACTTGGCTTCACCAACTGCTTTTGGCTTAAAGGAAACAACCACTTTTACGGTTACTATGTCTTTGGGCGAAGATTGCATCGACATTCATGAAGTAACCATATTAGTAAAAGACCCTGAGGTTGAGCAACCTCCAAGTGCATTTAGCCCTAACGGTGATGGCTGGAACGACACATGGGTCATTAAAAATATTGAAGCATACCCAGATAACGAGGTTCGAATTTACAACAGATGGGGGCAAATTATTTACAAGCAAATAGGTTATACACCAGAAAATGCTTTCGATGGATCAAGACATGGGCAGCAATTACCAGAGGCCACCTACTACTTTATTGTTGAATTAAACACGGAATTAGTGACACGCACACTTTTTCAAGGAACAGTAGTGATTATTAGATAATGAAACGTTTTTTAATAATCATATTAGGAATAACACTTGCTATAAATGCGAACGAATTGGTGGCGCAGCAACTTTTGCACCGCACCCAATTTATGCTGCACGATTTTTTATTAAACCCAGCTGCGGCAGGCAGTAGACCCAGAGCTATAATTCAGACAGGTAAACGATCGCAATGGCTTGGGTTAGGCAATAATGATCAGATAGATAATGCCTTTGTTAGTTTCCATAGCCCTATTGAAGCAAAAGGGAATAGAAAAGTTCATCATGGCATGGGAATGCACGTGGTAAACGAGGTGTACAAACCATTTTCGGGCCAGCGCATGATGATGGCCTACTCCTACCATTATCTCCTCACAAAAGACCTAACAGTAAGTTTGGGAGTGGCTGCAGGAATCAATCAATATAGAGTTAATGGCAACGCATTTTTATTTGCCGACAATCCCGATCCAGTAATTACAGGCTTAGCAACAGGCACCATCCACCCCGATATGCAAGTTGGGATTCTGGGTTATTCCAAAAAATATTTTTTCAGTTTCAATACCTTTCAGGTGCTAAAAAACAAAGTAAATGGAGCTGGTGGTGGCGAAAGCGATTTAACTAGATTAAGACGTCACTTTTTCTTCTCGGGAGGAAGAAAGTTTTCTACAGGCCCACATGGCCAAAGTCTTTGGAGCGTATTTCCGTCGGCCATGATTACCTATGCACCGGGCTCACCCCTTGTCATTAACCTGAATATCAGATACATCTACGACGATAAATTCTGGCTTGGCCTATCATTTAGATTGCAAGATGCTGCAGCAGCCATGATTGGTTTTAATATTTGGAGATTGGGCGTTGGCTATTCCTACGACTACACGCTTTCTCAGCTCCGAGATTACAGCAACAATTCACACGAATTAATTCTCGAATTCAGATTAAAAGACGTCAGAGAAAAAAACAAACCTTGCCACGCCTACTATTAAAGGTGCTTTTCTCGAACCCAAACCCCATTTTAAACGTATCTAAAATTCATTTATCCGTATGGATGAACGCATTCTACTTAAACAGAACTGAGCTATAATTAATGAAGAAATACGATTTATGTATTATTGGAGGCGGCCCTTCTGGGTACGCTGCGGCAATGCGAGCGGTTGATCTAAGAAAAAAAGTATTGCTTGTTGAACGCGATAAAATTGGCGGAGCAGGTATTTTTAACGGAGCACTCACATCTAAAACCATGTGGGAACTGTCTACCAGATACTACAACTTTAAAAAGCAGTTTTCTAACGGAGAAATACAAAATGTAGATTTAAGTTTCGACCAAATCAACAAAACGGTTAGCGAGGCCGTGTACGACAGAAAAACCCAACTGCAAGTACACATTAAGCTGTTGCAAGAAAAATATGGCGAATACTTCACCTACGAGCGTGGCCATGGCGTGTTGCTCACTAAAAACGAAGTGCTTATCACCAAGAAAAACAAGGTTTTAGAAATTTATGCCGACAACATTATTATTGCTACAGGCAGCCGACCTAGGTGCTTAACCGATATTCCTGCCGACGAAAAAACCATACTTACCAGCGATGGCATAGGGTCGCTAAAGAAATATCCAAAAAGCATTGTAATTGTTGGTGCGGGAGTTATTGGCTGTGAGTTTACTACCATTTTTTCCAACTTCGGAAAAACCCAAGTTTACCTCATAGATAAGGCAGATCACATATTACCATTTGAAGACAGAGACATTACGCGTGTAGTTGCCGACAACTTCGAGAAAAAAGGAGTTGTTATTCATAAAAACGCCACCCTAAAACGCATGGAAATCGTTGATGGAGAAGTAGAATATGAATTGGAATACCAAAATGGGAAAACCGAAATAATAAAAGTAGAAAAAGCCCTTTTATCTGTTGGAAGAGTCCCGAATATAGAAGGATTAGGACTAAAACAACTTGGAGTAGAATTTACCAAAAGAGGCCATATTGTTAACGACGACACGCAAACTACGATAGATAACATTTATGTTGTTGGCGACCTTTCTGGTCATATTGCCCTTGTTAATGTTGGAGAATTGGAAGGGAGAAGAGCGGTTGAAAGAATCTTCAACTATTCCGACAAAAAAATTACGTACGAAAACGTTTCCACCATCATGTTTTTAGACCCCGAGGTTGCCGCTGTTGGTATGAACGAGATGCAAGCCAGAGAACAAAATTTAAACTATAGGTTGGTTAAATTCGATTATAGCTGTATTGCCAGAGCCATTGCAATGAGAAGAACGGAAGGGTTCTTTAAAATTATGGTAACCGACGACGACGAAATGAAAATATTGGGCATGCGTGCAATTGGCGAACATGCCTCTAGCGCTATTCAAGCTGTTGCGCTGCTAATATCCATGGATAAAGGCATTGCCGAGTTAGCAGATCTAATTCACCCCCACCCTTCCATCATAGAAGGAATTCAGGATTGCCTTAGAATGCTTTTAAACAAATCAATATTTAAAGCAGAAGTATTCGAGGACAAACTAAAGTGTTACAGATACTTCGAAGGAGAAATAATTCCGATGGAACACTTATCCAATCCTGTAGAGAACTAGAAACATTTTAAAACAAAAATACCCGTCTAATAGACAGGTATTTAAGAATTAGTTCAACGAAAATATTCGTTTGTTATCCTTTTAAATGCGTCAGTAATTTGCTAACGCTATCCTTAGCATCACCGTAAAGCATTTCCGTATTGTCTTTAAAGAACAATGGGTTTTGAACACCTGCGTATCCAACAGCCATAGAACGTTTCATTACAACCACTGTACCTGCTTTCCAAGCCTCAATAACTGGCATTCCGTAAATAGGACTTGCTGGATCATCTTGCGCTCCTGGGTTAACAACATCATTCGCTCCAATTACAATTACTAAATCTGTATCAGGTAGCTCATCATTGATTTCATCCATTTCGAAAACAATATCATAAGGTACGTTAGCTTCTGCTAGCAATACATTCATATGACCAGGTAAACGTCCAGCAACTGGGTGAATAGCAAACTTCACCGTTTTACCCATATCCTTAAGGTCTTGCACCATTTCATAAACAGGATATTGAGCTTTTGCAACCGCCATTCCATAACCAGGAACAATAACTACCGTTTTAGCATCCTTTATCAAATCTACTACCGCTGCATGATCGAGTGCGGTAACTTCACCCTCAATCTCTGCTGCTTCTCCGCTTGGAGCAGCCTCACCAAATCCTCCAAGGATAACAGATATGAAAGACCTATTCATAGCCTCGCACATAATGATAGAAAGAATTGCTCCCGAACTACCAACTAAAGCACCAGTAACAATTAATAAATCATTACCCAACATAAAACCTGCTGCTGATGCCGCCCATCCAGAATATGAATTCAACATAGAGACAACAACTGGCATATCAGCTCCACCAATAGCCATTACCATTATAATACCGATAAAACCTGCTATAGTTGTCATGATGTATAAGGCCATCATAGGATCAATACCATCAACGGAAAGTCCGCCAGCAAACAACACTCCCAGTACAACACAAATAATCAATAGCAATACGTTAATTGCATGTTTCCCTGGATAATTCAACGGCTTGCTCATTATCTTACCATCCAATTTACCCCAAGCAACAATAGAACCAGTAAATGTGATTGCTCCAATAAAAATACCAATGAATACTTCAACTACGTGAATAGTATGCTCTGTACCGATCTCTGCAATTTTTTCAGCATCAAGACCAGTAAGATCAATAACATTACTAGGATCAATACTACTAAGGTAAGAACCGTAACCAACCAATACAGCTGCTAATCCAACAAAACTGTGTAAGATCGCTACTAACTGTGGCATTGAGGTCATTTCTACCTTACGCGCCAACATAATACCGATAGTTGATGCAATTACAATAGCCACAATAATATATCCTTGGCCAGTCATTCCGGCCACCATGTTAGGTCCAAATACAGTTGCTATAACAGCAATTAACATCCCAACGATGCCATATTTTACACCACGCATTGCAGACTCTTGCGACGACAAACCTCCTAAACTTAAAATGAACAGTATACTAGCAAAAACGTACGCTGCTGTTTGAACTCCTATAGTTAATTCCATCGATTTATTTTTTAAACATTTTCAACATACGGTGCGTTACTACAAATCCACCCACAATATTAATACTCGCAACTAAAATGGCGACAAAAGCTAGAATAGTCATTGGACTCATTAAGTCATCAGTAATTTGTAATAAACCACCAACAACTATAATCCCACTAATTGCATTTGTTACCGCCATTAAAGGGGTGTGTAAGGAATGAGCAACATTCCATATTACTTGCCATCCAATAAATACCGCCAATACAAACACTGTAAGGTGCTGCATAAAATCTCCAGGTGCAAATTGGCCTAAGAACACTAATAAAGCACCAATTACAACTAACTTAATAGTCATTGCTTTAGCTTCTTGCTTTATTTTATCAGCTGCCGCAATTGCAGGGTCTACTACCTCTATTGGCTCAGCAACTGGTTTTTGAGGACTAACCGGGAGTGGTTCTGGTGGCCAGTTAACTTTGCCTTCGTGAGTAACCATTGCTCTAGAAACAACATCGTCTTCAAAATCAATTTTCCAGTTTTCTGCTTTACCCATATCATCCAAAAGATGACAAAGGTTATTTCCATATAATTGAGATGCTTGATTCGGTAACTGATCTAGTTTACCTAAAATGATAACCCCATTATCAGTAGTGTAAACCTCACCATCTCTAGTCAACTCACAGTTTCCACCAGAAGATGCTGCTAAATCAATAATAACAGAACCAGGTTTCATTGCTGCAACATGGTAATCCATCCATAACTTAGGAGCAGCTCTTCCTGGAATTTGAGCAGTTGTAATAACAATATCGCACTCTTTAGCTTGCTCTGTAAATAATTCCATCTCAGCAGCAATAAACTCAGGGCTCATTACTTTAGAATATCCAGAAGCTGTTGCACCATCTTCCTCAATTTCTACTTGAAGAAACTCAGCACCCATCGATTCGATTTGTTCAGCTACTTCCGCTCTAGTATCAAATGCTCTAACAATAGCACCTAATGAGTTGGCAGCACCAATAGCAGCTAACCCAGCTACACCAGCGCCGATAACTAATATTTTTGCAGGATCTACTTTACCTGCTGCTGTAATTTGACCGTTTAAGAATCTACCAAAATGATTGGCTCCCTCTATAACCGATCTGTAACCAGCAATGTTGGCCATAGAAGATAAAACATCCATTTTTTGTGCTCTGGATATTCTAGGAATAGAATCCATCGCTATTGCGTTCACCTTTTTAGCAGCTAGTTTGTCAAGTAAATCAGGGTTTTGTGCTGGCCATAAGTAACTCAACATAACCAAACCTTCCTTCATCAACTCTATCTCATCAAAAGTCGGCTCCTTTACTTTAAGTACAATATCTGATTTACCGTAGATGTCGGCAGCCGACTGAACGATGCTTGCGCCAGCTTCTTCAAACTCCGCATCCGTAAAATTTGCCCGTACTCCGGCATCTTTTTGGATAGAGACTTCAAAGCCTTGCTTGATTAATCGCTTGACTGTCTTGGGAGTAGCCGCCACCTTTAATTCTTTGGGGGAGACTTCCGTTGGAATAGCAACTTTCATATCGATAGATTTTTTAGTTATTGACTAGCTTGGTGCACTTCAAATTCGGGAACGAATGTATAAATTTTTTACCAAAATCAAGAACTAGAGGCGTGGTATGAGATGAAACAACTGATGTTATTAACATTGCGCCCATTTCTTACAACATTACATCAAGCCGTTAATTGCAAATTACAGGAACCTTTTACCAAGCAAAACCATTGCCACTAAGCCCACTATCATTGTTGGATATACGGATATTGACAATCAACTATACGTTATTGATAACAATCGATTATTTCAGAAAATGTTAAAAAACTGTTTAATAATAAACTAAGACCGTTGCAAAAGCCTAACAAATGAATTATAGACTTATTTATTGGAAATATTGCTCAATATTGATCTTTCAACCTGTTAATATTTGAGCATAATGCCATTTATTTCGCTATTTTCTTGTTAGATTCCTCAATTAGACGCAAGTATCCCTGGACTTCTATATAAATTGTAGCATATAGCTTCCATCAAATTTTGAGAGTGCATTTTTTC
>JABSPQ010000323.1 GCA_013214205.1 Flavobacteriales bacterium | reverse complement strand
ATTGTCTGTAATATCTGATAACCCTGTACACGTTACCTGAAAAGAACTGGCCATTAAGCCCTCCTGATAAATCTGCAATAAGTTTTCAACATCCATATGTAAATTTATCATTTATAACTGCGTAACATGAGTTATTAATATCATCCTTTCCCTTCGGGATACGATGAAGTGGCCCAAGTGTCGACCAAATGTAACTTTGAAGGCTTACAGATTTCGAGAATCTCTTGACTAAACCCTCCTTTATATACCCCTAATTCCGCAACAACTCCATTCTTTGGCAAGTGTTTTAATAGCTCTTGTCGATTTAACAATATTTTAATGTTCTCAATATGCTTTTGCTCCACATCTAACCTTGGCACATCTTTCATCTGTTTAACCTTCTGATCTCTAATCAAATTTTTAATAAACCTGAAAATTCTTTTTTTCATACAACTAATTATTACTTAACCTTACATTAAACATTCTGATCAAAAACATCCTATTCGCCCATAACACGCCATTTCTTGTACAAACTATTACATCAATAGGTAAATTCTATACAGACGATCTTAATAAATTAGTGAACGTGACCGCTAAAGTATGCCATATAAGTTATTACATTTGCTAAAACAAACCTGCATTATTCGAATTATGATTACGTTATCCCGCTACTCTTGGAAATCGTTTACCAAAGTTTTTATTGTTTTATTCCTAAGCATTGCCATGTCAAATGCTTTCGGACAAGAAGAAAAGGACAAAGAAAAGGCCGATGAACCGTTGAAGCAACACCACGATTTCCTTGATGGAGTTGATTTTACTGGTAGTATTGGATTAAATCATTTCTGGGGTGATTTAAGAGTGTACAAATACTGGCCTGTTTGGGACAATCAAAATGAAAATCAAATAGGATTCGCCCTTTCTGTACATAAAGAATTTATTAAAAATTTCGGTGTTGGTATAAGGCTTAACGGAGGACTTCTACAAGGAACTAATCGTGAAGTAAATGGGCATAAGAACTTACATTTTAACACAAATATTTTTGAACCAAGCTTAGAATTAAACTACAATGTACTTAACTTAATTAAAGCGAAATCTCCAATCTTAGGAAACTCAACGCCACGATTTTCAAAGTTATCGGCCTTAATTACAACCAGTGCGGGAATGTTATTTTTCAATTCGCAAGCATATATTAAAGATAATGATGGAACGCGCGAATTCGAAAACGATTTTAATGTAGGATCTTCAGAAGGCAAAGCAAGCAGCTTTACATGGTCATACGGACTTTGGATTAGATACAAAGTGGCCGATTATTGGCATGTGGGTATTGAGAGCTCTATGCGAAATGTTAGTTCGGATTTGCTTGATGGCTATAGAGGAAACACAGATGTTGATGATAAATACAGTTTAACAGCATTCACAGCGAGTTATATTTTCCATCACAAGCAGAAGGATCCTCCGGTACCACCAAAAGAATCAGTTCAAATTGTTGCTGATAATGATACCATAACTTTAAAAAAGCTCCCTTTATCGGCCGCAAAATTATACATGATTGATACTAACGGCGACACCTTAGGAATTGCCACAATGAATGCCCAAGGCGAATTTGAGTTTGATTTTAACGAACTTCCAGCAGGATCGCATTACACATTTAAACTTACCGACAATGTTGATTTAACAGATATTGACAAAATTGATGTTGTAATTGTGGGCCCTGAAGGAAGAGAGCAATTTATTGCAAACCTAAAAGGCGAAGGTGTTTATGAATACAAAAAAACTGAAGCAAATCCAGAGGTTGCTCAACCAAAACCTGTTGAAGAACTTGCTGCAGCTAAACTTGACTTTAGCAATGAGGTTGTCAATTTCGAATTAAATTCGGTTGTACCAGATCCTGGCTTGATTAAAAAGGTTGAAACAATTGCAACTAAATTAAAAGCGCATCCAAATGTTAAAGTTGAAATTATTGGCTATGCAGATCAATCGGGAACGGAAACGCACAATCATAAAGTGAGTAGAAGTAGAGCTACTGCCATTAGAGACTTATTGGTGAATAAATTTGGTATTGAGTCTAACCGACTTAAAATTGTAGCCAAGGGAGAGACTGAAGGCAAAAGCCACACAGATCCTGCTAGTAGACGTGTTGAAGTAAAACAGGTTAACTAATCGTACTAATCAATATGTTTCGCATTGGTTCACATTGTTCCAATGCGATTTATTTTGATCATCAATAACATTTATGTTTGAGTTATATGGGATTCAATATTTGTTGTTTCTTATTACATCTACATAGACACCAAACCGCCTTAACCCCAACACATAACATCACATTTGGCCACATTTCCTATCCAATAATTGATTACCCCAATAGGTAAATATGACTACTTCAGTTTTCATACGAATCCCGTCCTAAATAAAATCAAGAACCTATTAAAGGCCTTGATTCAACAGTAAAGTTTGCTTAAAAATCATTAGAAGTTGAAAAGCACCCCCTAGTGAGTAATATTGGGAGGGTTTTATTTTTTCAAAAAGGGTTTATCTAACCATTTTTGAAGTTCTATCTTAACAAATAGGTTGAGTCCTAGAAAGGCAACCAAATTGGATATTAATCTCGCATTAATAGACGTTTAGTTTTTACGCTGCATATTTTATGCTTGGATGGTTAAAGTATTTTACGACCCTATCACTATTTTCTTGCAGCATATTCATATGACTTTCTAAATTTTCTTTCAATTTTTCAACCGTTTTCGGAGCAGGCTTGTCAGATAAACCATACTT
>JABSPQ010000322.1 GCA_013214205.1 Flavobacteriales bacterium | reverse complement strand
TTTCTTATCCACTCGTTTTATCATCTTGACCGCATCTCGTCTTATGATATTTCTTTCTTGGTCTAAGACACTTCTTAAATCTATTTTTTCCATCCCGAAAGATACAAAAAATAAGTTGCAAAATAAAGAACTATTGATTCTGAGCCAACACTATTATCCCACCTGTTAGTTTGGGCGAGGAAAGGCTGTTTGGTTTAAGGGAAAGAGAAACGATGGATGTGCACAAAATTTTGCTTGAGCATGGCAGCCTAATAGTTACGGGAAAACATTGTCAGGAAAGGTACGACCACAGTTTATATATAAATCCCGATTATAAAAATCCTCGAATTAATATAACATTTCGGAAATACGGGAATTAGTAAAGTACTTGAATTAGATTTTCATTCTTCAATTTATTCAGACTGATTATTTTGCGTAGAGGTTAGTAGGTAAATTTATCATAACCAAACTTCTTATTTCATTTAAATTATGAGCACCAAAGCATGTTATCATGAATTAACTAATTTCAAGTATCAATTAGATCAAGATTTTGAATGTCCGACTCACATTACGGGATATGATTTTGAATTGAGTTTTATGAAATTAGATCTCGAAGGTAATTTAACCGTATTTAAAGGTTATGCGTGGGATGCAGCAAGTGGCCCAACTTGGGAATACACTTAATTACAAGAGAGCTTCGTTGGTACACGATGTGTTGTATCAATTATTGCGAATGGAAGAATTGCCTCAAAGTTTGGTTATTCCTGTCGATAAATTGTTTCAGAAAATACTGACCGAAGATGGCATGAGTCGCCTGCGAGCTTGGTCGTGGCATACTGGCTTGAGGTGGGCAAAAGGGATCGGCTGCTAAGCCAGGAACTCTGGAAGATCCCGAAATTATTTGTGCACCATAAATTAAACTTCAAGAGCTATGCAACCTAAACAGGCATCAAACATTGATGAAGTAATTAAAATTTTATACGAAATAATTCAAGAATCTAAAAACGAAAAAAGTCCTAAAGGATACTTTACAGGGTTGTACCGTAAAGTAACTCTTAAGGTAAAAGAAGGAATTGCAAGTGGCTATTTTGAAGATGGCCCAAGAATGGAGAAATTGGATGCAATTTTTGCCAATCGCTACATTACAGCTTATTATCAGAATAAAAATGGTGAGTCAACCAGCTTGTCTTGGGAAATGGCATTTAAACTTTCTACCAAATTCTGGCCGATCGTGTTGCAACATTTGCTTATCGGAATGAACGCCCACATAAGTTTAGATTTGGGAATTGCCGCTGCCAAAGTGATGGCAGGCAAGGACATCAATAATTTAAAAGGTGATTTTGACAAAATAAATGAGGTGCTCTCTGAATTGGTGGCAGACGTAGAAAAAGATTTGTCGGAGATTTGGCCTGCACTCAAAGTGCTGTTAAAGCTTAACCATAAAATAGACGATTTCTTGATCGATTTTAGTATAAAAATTGCTCGAACCCAAGTTTGTAAATTTGCAACTAGCTTGGCTGATAAGTCTTAGGAGGAGATTCAGAAACTGATCCATACTAGGGATGAGAAAGTTGCTAAAAACTCAGGAATAGTTTCAAATCCGGGGATGCTTGTTAGCACCATATTTGCTATTGTAAGACTTGGTGAAAAAGGGAATGTTGTTACGCGAATAGGCGATATGGAAAATTAAGTTTTTTTGAACACTCCTTAGTGTTAGCGATCCAAGGTGAGTATTGTGTCTTCTATTCCTCTTTTTTTTGCAAAATTGAATTCCATTCCCAATCTAAGTTTTAGAAGTGGTATATGGGTAAGCCATCATTGGAACTTAAGTTGGAATTAAAAGCGTAGTGAGAATAAAAGGTCTGAAATGTAAATTTAGTATTTCGCTTGCCTGCCAATAATTTGAAGCCAGTTTCTAATAAATATCCTTCAAGAAATGCTGGAGTCGCTGAGTCTATTGTCTTAGAACTATTGAATCTGTCGAATGAGGTTTCTGTATATCTGTACGAGAGATAATTCGCATATTTTAATTTTACATCCAATACAATTTGAATGGCTGGGTTTATTTTATAGCTCATAGAAGGTTGCAAGTAGAATTGATAATATTCTGCCTCTATTCGTTTATCAACTGTGTGAAAAACACCCATATTGGAAATTTCCCTGTTCAGTACGCCGTAACCTGTTCCTCCATAAAGTTGAAGTTGAACCTCATCAGTAAGGTTTTTAAAGTAGCCGGAACCTAATTCAAAATAGTTTCGACCCTTTATTCCTCCTGTATAGTTGAGTATAATAGGAACATGATCTGTAATGGAATATGCCAATTGTAGATCTATTCCAGAAAGAGAGACGTAGGTGGCTCCTCTTAGTTCTTCGGATTTCTCGAATATAGGTACATGATGACTGGAAACAACGTATTGACTTACATAGCAACTAGGCAATAGCGCTATCACCATCAGCAAAAGCAAGATGGATCTTATACCTTTTATATAGCTGACTGGAGCAAATCTCATATGTGATTTTGTCTTGCTTATACCTAAAGGTACTATTTATTAAGGTTGTGAGGAGTTTATTTATCTCAACCACCAAATCCTCTCAATATATCGATGCCTTGCTGAACGGAGGTAACGTTCTCAACATACAAGCCCAGCTTGTTGTTCTTTTCCTTCATCACAAATTTGCCTGGGTTGGCTTGCACATAATTGAGTACGCGTGTAAATATATCTGTTTCGTAATAAGCTGATTCTTGATCTTGCACAAAGTAGGCAATGAACTTATTTCGTTTCATCACTACTTTTTCGAATCCTAACTTTTTGGCTTCCCAACGGATTCGAATCGTGTTGAACAATTCATTGCCTTGAGGAGGAATAGGACCAAAACGATCTATTAAATTCTCAATGTATTTATCAAGTTTTTCATCGTCTTTCATCAGGTTTAATTCCTTGTATAGCGCCATTCGCTCCACAACGCTATTGATATATTCATCTGGAAATAGAATTTCTAAATCGGTTTCAATTTGGCAATCTATTACATAAAGATGGTCATCTTCACGTTGATATAAATCTTTGAAATCGTTTTCTTTTAATTCTTTAATTGCCTCGTTCAAAATCTTCTGGTAAGTGTCGAAACCCAAATCGTTGATGAAACCACTTTGTTCGCCACCCAATAAATCACCAGCACCACGGATGTCCAAATCTCGCATGGCAATATTAAATCCACTTCCTAAATCTGAAAATTGCTCAATTGTTTTAAGTCGGGTTCTGGCTTCTCTGGTTAAGCCGCTAAGGGGAGGGGCAAGCAAATGACAAAATGCTTTTCTGCTAGACCTACCAACTCTTCCACGTAATTGGTGGAGATCGCTTAAGCCAAACATGTGTGCATTGTTGATGATGATGGTGTTGGCGTTGGGAATATCTAAACCTGATTCTACAATGGAGGTAGCTACTAAAACATCGAAATTGCCATCTATAAAATCGACCATAATTGCTTCTAGTTGCGGTCCTTTTAACCTTCCATGAACCACTCCGATACGCACATTAGGACAATTCCTTGTGATCATTGCAGCAATTTCTTCGATGTTGTTGATTCGGTTATTTACAAAATAAACTTGTCCACCACGTTGCATTTCAAAAGAGATGGCGTCTGCAACAATGCTTTCACTAAACGTGTGGATTTCTGTTTGAATCGGCTGTCTGTTCTGCGGTGGAGTGTTTAAAGTCGATAAATCTCTTGCTCCCATCATCGAAAACTCAAGTGTTCTAGGAATAGGAGTAGCTGTTAATGTAAGCGTATCAATGCTTGTTTTAAGCGTCTTTAATTTGTCTTTTGTATTAACACCAAATTTTTGTTCCTCATCTACAATAAGCAATCCGAGGTCTTTGAATTTAACATCATTACCAGCCAATCTGTGGGTGCCAATAATAATATCTATCTGTCCTTTTTCCAGTTTTTCAATAATTACTTTCTGCTCTTTCGTGGTTTTAAACCGGTTGATGAAATCTACATTACAAGGAAAATCTTTAAAACGATCGGCAAAGGTTTGGTAGTGCTGCATTGTTAAAATGGTGGTTGGTACCATCATGGCAACCTGCTTACTATCCGCTACTGCTTTAAAGGCAGCTCTAATTGCAATTTCTGTTTTTCCAAACCCAACATCTCCACAAATCAAGCGATCCATGGGATAATCAGACTCCATGTCTTTCTTTACATCGATAGTAGCTGTAAGCTGATCGGGTGTGTCTTCGTATACAAAGGAAGCCTCTAATTCGTTCTGCAAATACGTGTCGGGAGCAAAAGCAAAACCTTTCTCGGCCTTTCGTTTGGCATAAACCTTAATAATGTCGAATGCAATTTCTTTGATTCGCTTCTTGGTTTTCTGCTTAAGTGTAGCCCAAACTTTGCCACCAATTTTATGCAATTTGGGAATCTTGCCTTCTTGTCCTGAATATTTTGCAACACGGTGCAGCGAGTGGATACTAACATATAAAATGTCGCCATCCTTGTAAATAATTTTAATGGCCTCCTGCTGTTTGCCGTTCACATCAATTTTTAATAAACCAGAAAATTGCCCAACACCATGATCGATATGTGTAACATAATCGCCTTGTTGAAGCGAGTTAAGCTCTTTGAGCGTAATAGCTTGCTTGGTTTTTTGGAATCCACCTTTAAGAAAAAATGGATTGTATTTATTGAAAATTTGGTGTTCGGTAAAGCAAGCTACCTTCAAATCTTTGTCTAGAAATCCTTCGTTTAAAGGCAAAACCATCGAGTTGAAAGCAACCTCTTTCTCGCTATCCTCAGACAAATTGTACATCCTTTCGGTTTGCTTGGCGTTTTTGGTAACGATGATGTTTCTAATTCCTGCTTTTTGGTTGTCGTCGAAATTACTGATGAGCAATTCGAAGTTTTTATTGAAAGCAGGCTGAGGAGAAATGGAATAGGGCACAACCAGCTCGGCTGAGAAAAAGCTTTTGCTAGAGAACTCTATGCAATGGGTACTCTGAATTCCTTTTTCTAAAACAGATTTAGGGATGTATGTTTCTTCTGGTATAAAGTCAGGGTTATCAATGCCTTCTGAATAATCTATAAAAGAATCAAACTTTTGCTGAACTGTATCTAAGATTAATTCAGCATCCTTAATCCAAATTTTAGTGCCTTCAGCAATCAAGTCAAACACAGAAATCATGGAGTCGTCGCCTTCGTCAATCCTTAAATCAGCAAGAATGGTAAGGTGCTCTACTTTGTTTATCGAGAGCTGAGTAGCGGGGTCGAATGTTCGAATAGAATCAATTTTATTTCCAAACAACTCAATTCGATAAGGATGCTTTTCTGAAAAAGAAAATATGTCTACAATCCCACCTCTAATTGCAAACTGGCCCGGTTCGTAAACATAATTTTCACTTTCAAAATTAAGCTCGAAAAGCTTTTCACGCAATTCGTCAAGTTGCATGTCGTCGCCCGTTTTTACATCTAAAGTATGATCAGCAATCTTTGCCTCTGTTGCTACTTTCTCCATCATAGGTTCTGGATAAGTAACAATTAGCATTTTAGACCTGCCGGTATTAATTCCATTTAACACCTCCGACCTGTACAGTGCGTTGGAGGAATCGTCGTTTCCTTCCTGTTTAAATTGCTTTGCGTAAGTGTTTGTGAAAAAGTAAATCTTTGCATCAGGATTTAAGCTTTCAAGATCGTTTAGAAAATATACGGCTGCTTCTTTATCGGGTAAGATGCAAAAATGATGGCCTTTAAGTTCATTGTAGATGGATGAAACAATAAATGCTTCGGCAGAACCAACACTTCCTTTAATGTGAATATTGGATTTAGTCCCTTCGCCTAAATGTTGAATGATTTCTCGCGAACGTTTATCTGTTTGATAAGCACTTTTGAGTTGTTGAATATCCACAGGAATAAATTTTCTTTAGAAAGTAACGGTATCGTACTACAGCGACAAATAGATTTACTCTTCAGGAAACTCTTCCATGAAGTCATGAGCAACTTTTATCATGTTTTTTGAACCTGCAAAATAAGGCACTCGCATGTGAATTTTTGTAGGTTCAATTTCCATAATCCTGTTTTTTCCATCAGTTGCAACGCCGCCCGCTTGTTCTGCAATAAAGGCTAGCGGATTACATTCATATAACAACCTTAATTTTCCATTAGGATTGGTTTCTGTATTCGGATAGATGTAAATGCCACCGTTAATCATATTTCTATGGAAATCGGCAACTAAAGAGCCAATGTATCGCGATCCATAAGGCCTATTGGTAGCAGGATCTCTTTCTTGGCAATACTTAATGTATTTTTTAACTCCGTTAGGGAAGTGAGAATAATTTCCTTCGTTTATCGAATAGGTTGTTCCATCTTCCGGGTACTTCATTTCAGGGTGCGATAAGCAAAATTCGCCTAAAGTTGGATCGAGTGTAAAGCCATTAACGCCTCTTCCTGTTGTATAAACAAGCATTGTTGATGATCCATAAATTAGATAACCAGCTGCTACTTGCTCGGTTCCTTTTTGTAAAAAATCTTCCAATTGCACATCTCCGTGCTTAGTAACTCTTCTGTAGATAGAAAAGATGGTTCCAACGGAAACATTTACATCAATGTTAGAAGAACCGTCTAAAGGATCCATGGTGATAACGTACTGTCCATCTTTTGAAAGGCCAGTATTTAAAGGCGTAAGGAATTCGTCTTCTTCAGAAACTACACCAGAAATTTCGCCACCAGCTTTAAATGCAGCGATAAATTGTTCGTTGGCATATAAGTCTAGCTTTTTAACGCTTTCGCCCTGCACATTCAATTCTCCAGCTTCACCGAGAATATCGACTAAGCCAGCCTGATTAATTTCGCGGTTTACAATTTTACCGGCAACAGCAATGTCGCTTAATAGTCTTGTTAAATCACCTTTTCCATACGGGAAGTGCGATTGTCTTTCAACAATAAATTGATCGAGGGTAACAACTCTATTTACATCCAAAATCTATAGCTTTTATGTGGTTCAAAGGTAAAGAAAATTAGAAATGGAAATAGCAATTATGATAAATTAAATAATACTTTTGCTACCTCAATTATGAAAACAACTATTAGACCCGCTACGCAGCTAGATATGAGCGCAGTATTGAACTTGATACAGGAATTAGCAACCTTTGAAAAAGCACCTGATGAGGTGGATGTATCTGTTGATGATCTGATCCGAGATGGATTCGGTGAACATTCTTTGTTTCATGTTATTATAGCCGAGAATGAGGACGGGGTAGTAGGTATGGCGCTGTGGTTTTACAAATATTCTACTTGGAAAGGAAAGGTAATTTACTTGGAAGATATTGTTGTAAAGCTGGATCAGCGTAGAAAAGGAATTGGGAAATTGTTGTTAAAAGACCTAATTAGGATCGGAAAAGAGCAAAAAGTAAAAAGAATTGATTGGGTGGTTTTAGACTGGAATGAGATGGCAATTAATTTTTATAAGAAATATAACGCCGAATTTGATTCAGAATGGATGACGGTAAGGTTGACAGATAAGCATATTGATAGAATTTTAAGTTCGAATGAAGGTTTTTAAGTTTGGTGGTGCGTCGGTAAAAGATGCTGATGCGGTTAGGAATGTAGCCGAGATTATCAAGAATTTTCCAAGTGAGAATATTATTGCCATTGTTTCTGCAATGGGCAAAACAACTAATGCGTTAGAGGATATTACAAATGCGCATTATAGGAAAGAAGGTAACGCAAATGAGCTTTTAGATAACTTGAAGGCGTTTCATAAAGAGATACTAAGCGATTTGTTTCCCGATGCAACCAAAAGCATTTATGAAGAGGTGAATAACCTATTTGTTGAGATTGAATGGCAGTTAAGTGACGAACCAGAAAAATCATATTCTTATATCTACGATCAAATTGTATCTATGGGTGAAATGTTTTCCACTCGAATTTTGAGTGCCTACATGAATGAAATAGGTGTTAAAAACGATTGGAGAGATGTTAGAGATTTTGTTAAAACGGATGCTACATATCGCGAAGCAAAAGTAGATTTCAATTTATCTCAAGATGCGGTTAACAAAAGCTTAAAACCTAAATATGATGGTAAGGATGTCGTAGTAACGGTTACGCAGGGTTTTATTGGGGTTACCGACGAGAATTGCACCACAACTTTAGGTCGTGAAGGATCTGATTATACTGGAGCAATATTGGCCAACTTAACGGATGCTGAATCTTTAACCATCTGGAAGGATGTACCGGGAATGCTGAATGCTGATCCAAAGTATTTTGATGATACTATTTTAATGGAGCATATTTCTTATAACGAAGCAATTGAGCTTTCGTACTATGGAGCGAGTATCATTCATCCCAATACGATGAAACCTCTTCAAAATAAGCATATTCCATTACTTATTAGATCGTTTATTTCTCCCGAAAAAATCGGAACCAGAATAGATGACAATATGGATGATGACTCAAAAATTTCATCGTTTATCTTCAAAATGAATCAAGAATTGATTTCAATTAGTCCGAAGGATTTATCATTTGTACTTGAAGATCACATGGCAAATATCTTTTCGATTTTCTCAAAGAATTTTATTCGTGTTAACTTGATGCAATCTTCTGCTTTGAAGTTTCAGGCATGTATTAATTATGATGCTCATAAAATTCCTTTATTGTTGGCCGATCTTGCTGAGGAATATGATGTAAAGGAATATCAAAATTTAGAATTGGTTACCATTCGTCACTTCGATCAATCTACAATAGATCGTGTAAAAGTGAATAAAGAGGTGTTGATGAAACAAATGAGCCAAAAAACACACACTGTTCGAATGTTGATGTACGATAAGAATAACATCTAATATTCACACAACCACTCAATCGCCAGATCTTTGTCGTCGAAAATTTCGGCTGGATATTTTTTAGTACTTATCATTAAGTACCTAAATTCAAGTAATAAATGCAACTTTCAGATTTGCTGCGTTAAGTGTAAATTATCGAAACAAAAAGAGGACAATTCCTCTTTCTGTTTCGATGGAATATTTACCTTACTGCTTCAAATCACTAAAAAAGAAGTTGTA
>JABSPQ010000321.1 GCA_013214205.1 Flavobacteriales bacterium | reverse complement strand
TGAATTGCCTCTTATTCCATAGACACGTTTTGCTTCATCCTTGCTAAGCTTTCCTGATAATACTTCTGATACTAAGTTATTCTTAAATTCTGCTGAATAGTGTATTGAATCTTTAATCATTTTTATAGGTTTTTGTGTCAATCTGTTTTCGTACAAGTCAAAAGCCCCGCAGCAAGCCCCCTACCACCCCAGCTACGGCGAACTCAACTTCAGGTAAGTTTAACTTGAAGTAGAGATCCCCGTGTATTTTTCTGTAGTTAGATAAATCTAACTCAGATGAAAATCACGAGGATGACGGGCATTGGGTGTTGATTTTATCAACACAAAAATTGAAGCCAAACGCAAAAAGCCCCGCTACCAATTGGCAGCGAGGCTTCCGTATCATCTCCCTGGCTTATTTTTCTGCCAACAACATGCTTGATTCTACCATTTTAATAAACTCAGCTCTGTAGCCATTTTCATCAATTCCCTTCGAACTCTTCGCCAAAGCAATCACAGCTTCGTAACTCGAATTGCTTTTGAACTTAGAATCCCTCAACAGCATTCCGAACTCTGCAACAGCAGCAGAAAATTTAAAATTCTCAGACGTCTTATCGCTCAATTGAGTCATCGATAAAGTTTTAACTATCAACTTACTTGTATTGCCATCTGGTTTTTTATACCTGAATTTTACTGTAAGCATCTCATTAGAAGAAGTTCCTTTTGGCGCTACCACCGTTTCCTCAACTTGATACTTCAACGCATCAACATCCCCACCAAAAGAAGAATTAACACCCACCGGAATAATTTCATACAAAGCCGTAACCGTGTGCCCAGCACCCAATTCGCCTGCATCCTTAGTATCGTCGTTAAAATCTTCTGCAGCTAACTTTCTGTTTACATATCCAATCAATCGGTACGACTTAACATAAGTAGGATTGAACTCAACCTGAATTTTAACATCCTTAGCAATCGTAAAAAGCGTAGCACGCATCTCATCTACAAACACCTTTTGAGCCTCCTTAATGTTATCGATGTAGTAATAATTACCATTTCCGGCATTACTAATCTGCTCCATTTTACTGTCTTTGTAATTGCCCATTCCAAAACCAGTAATCGTTAAAAAGATGCCATCATCTCTCTTTTCCTCAATCAACTTCACCATATCAGAATTAGAAGAAGCGCCCACATTAAAATCGCCATCCGTAGCCAAAATAATTCTGTTGTTACCATCAGCAATTAAATTTTCTTTAGCCACCTTATAAGCCAATCTAATACCTTGGCCACCTGCTGTAGAACCACCAGATTTCAAATTATCCAAAGCAGCAATTATCGTTGCTTTCTCGCTCACAGGTGTCGAAGGCAATACCAAACCAGCTGCACCAGCGTAAACCACTATGGCAACTCTATCTTTAGGATCTAATTTATTTACCAGCATTTTCATCGACGATTTCAATAATGGCAATTTGTTGGTTGCACTCATCGAACCCGATACGTCTATTAAAAAAACCAAATTCGACTGGCTTATGTTATCGTAATCCAACGGTTTCCCCTGTAAACCAATGTGAACCAATTTGTGTTTTGCATTCCAAGGTGCAACAGAGGCTTCCAAAGTAATAGAAAACGGGTCGCTTCCTTTTGGATTTGGGTAATCGTAATTAAAATAATTGATCATCTCTTCAATTCTTACCGCATCTTTTAAAGGATACTGACCCATAGAAACCATTCTTCTAATGTTGGTATAAGAAGCTGCATCAACATCTATAGAAAATGTAGACAAAGGCTCTTTAACTGGACTTACAAAAGTATTGTCGCGCAACTCATCGTAAGATTCTGTGTTTGGAGGCAGCGCATTATAATCAGAGAAACCATCTACGTAACCATATGAGCTCGCCACCTTGCTCAACGACATTGATTTTTTAGAAGATTTAGTTCTAATACTCTTGTTGTAAATCATAATCGACTCTTCTTGCACGGCAGGTACTTCCATATCATACATATAGTAATCCTCTTTCTGCTGCTCTTTCTTTTGCTCACTCACCCTTACTTCCGACAGAGCCTTATGAGGTGTCAGAGCAATCAACCTCACATTTACTTTCGATTGGTTTCCAACAAAAACTTCCTTCTCTTTATAGTTAATAAACCTGAAAATCAAGATTGAGTTTTCTCCCGAAACCTCTATCCCATACTTTCCATCCTTGTCGGTTGTTGTAGTGATGTTAGAATTTTTCAATTCCACTATCACCCCGCTCAGCGCATTGTTAGTTACATTGTCTTTTACCACCCCTTTTATCAATTTTGCGTACGAGCTAAAACTGAAAAGTATCAAAGCTAAACTTATCGTTGTTATTCTTATTTGATGTTTCATAATGTTTAAGTTTTTCCTTTATGATGCATTTCAAACAGAGATTCCATAACGACAAATAATTTTTTTTTAAATTGTATTCGTATCCACCAATTTTTTGAATGCGTTCAAGCACCGATAGAAAGTACGATGACCTCTCAGATAGCATGCTGCTAAAGCATTTTAAGCTTTCTGGCGACCTAGAAGAACTGGGAGAGTTATATCAACGATACATGCATTTAGTTTTTGGAGTTTGCTTAAAATATTTAAGAAACAAGGATGATAGTGAAGATGCTGTGATGCAGATTTTCGAAAAATTAGTGGTAGATATACCTCGTTTCGAAATCGACAACTTTAAAAGTTGGCTGCACGTTACCGCTCGTAATTTCTGCTTGATGCAAATTAGATCGAAAAAAACCAAGTCGGGATTAGAATCTAGCTTCGACGATATGGAATTAGCCGTTCCCGTGCATCATATAGATGAACCTTCTATAGAATCGGACTTGCAGGCAATGGAAAGGTGCATGGAAAAGCTACCCGTTGAGCAAAAGAATTGTGTAGATTTATTTTTTCTACAAGAAAAATCGTACCGACAAATTGTTGAATTGGCGGGATTTGAATTAAAGAAAGTGAAAAGCTACATACAGAATGGAAAAAGAAATATTAAAAATTGTTTAGAACAAACCAGTGAGTAAAACGCCGGCACATATTTCTCATAAAGAGTTTTTGGACTACACAAACAACCGTTTGAGTGATCCGGAAAGACACCGTATGGAGCATCATATGCTCGATTGCGAGTTTTGCTCGGAGGCTATGGAAGGCTACGAATTATTGGAGGATAAGGATGATAAAGCAATTATTTCGCTCAACAAACGCTTATCGAATCGTGCCTTTGCAAAACCCGATCAATTTGGAGGCCGACAAATACTAGCCATTGCCGCTTCTATAGCACTGATTTTAGGAGGGAGCTATTTCTTTTTTGACACTATAGAGAAAAGAGACGCCGAGCAATTGGCGGAGTTAACAATAGAAGAAAAGAAAACTACGCCTCAAAAACCTGAATTCGAAACACCTCAAGAAACCGTTTTCGAGGACCTAGAAGAAGTATTAGAAAAAGAGGAAGAAGAAAAAATAGAATCTGAAATTATTACTAGAACAGAATCCCGAGTAATTATTTCGACAAAAGAAGTAGTAACCAAGCAGACTTTGAGTGAAAAGAAAGATTTAAACACCAGCGGTTTTGCCGATAGCAATGATGAGTTTTTCGCTGAAGAAACTTACGAAACTGAAATAAGCGAACAAAAATTGATTGCGAATAAAGAGGTGCAAATTAGAACCGAGGACAAGGAGCAAGAAGTTTTTGATGCCGAATCTTCCCTTGAAAATTCAACAACACCAGTGTCGTTAGATGGTTACATTGCACATGAAGAAGTACCCGCCGTTATGGAAATTGCAGAAACGGAATCTGATGCTTCCTTAGTAGTAACTCAGTCCATTATTATGGAAGAGAAAGCAAAGGCCAATGCCGAGGCTGCTTCGCGGAAAAGTGAATCCTCTAAAGCAATGGCAAAGCAAGACAATGAAATAGCTCTACTAAAATCTCAAACTGAAGTAAACGCGCCTTCCGCTGCAAGCAACGAATCTATAGAGACGAAAAAAGTAAAGTCGAGAGCAAAAACCAGCAAAAGAAAGTCGGCAGCGTACGAGGATGGCTGGACTGATGAAATAGTATCGGCTACAAATGAAGAAGAAGAAGTCCCCGCCTACGACAAATCTAAAGCTGGAAAATACACCTTTGTAAATAACGCATACGAAGAAACTTACCAGTTGAAAGCAGACGGAACTTATAAACTTGTTTGGACTAAATCTTCTAAAAAAGACAAATCGAATTATGAAAATGGCTATTGGACAACCAAGGGCGATACCTTGTACATGCAGGCCAGAGGAGAGTTTTTGTTTAAAAACAACGGGTTCTACAGAATGAAAGACAATAAAATAATATCTAATAAGTTCTTTCAGAAAAAATAAATAATGAATAAAAAGCCTTTCCACTTTATTCTCGGTATAGCCACTACCCTACTGCTTTTCGCTTCTACAATAAATGCTCAAAACTGGGAACAGCTCACAGACTTTCCGTCTTCCTCTAGAGACGATGGTGTTGTATTTGTTATTGGCGACACTGCTTATTGTGGTACAGGACTAAATGCGGGTTGGGCACCACAAAGAGATTTCTACGCATTTGATATGAACGCCGAAACGTGGAGCACGGTAGAATCGCTACCAACAGACAAACACAGACAGTATGCGTGTGCGTTTGCGAGCTCAAATCGAGGTTATGTTTTCGGTGGACAAGACAAAAATGGTTACCTCAACGATTTATGGGAGTACGATCCAATATTAAATACATGGACAGAAAAAACTCCCTTGCCCGATTTAGGAAGAGGTGGTTCGTCGTTTTTTGTAATTGATAGCATTGCCTACATTACTGGTGGAAAAAATGATGAGAGCTTTGCGTTAAAGGAGGTTTGGGCCTATAACATAAACCAAGATACCTGGGAGCAAAAAAACGATTTGTCCGTTACCAAATGGCGAGCCTCTGCCGCTGCAACCGATCTGAAAGGGTATTTGCTTTTTGGCTCAGATATAGATACTTCGTTTTCATCAGAGCTATTTGAATACGACCCCATAATGGATTCTTGGAGTGTGGTAAGCACGTTTCCAAATGTTGGCAGAACCTATGCTTCTATTAACGCTATCGGGAATTCGCTTTACATTTTTGGCGGACAAGATTCTATTAAAACCTTTTACAACGATATGTGGCAATACAAAATAGCAACTTCAACTTGGTTAGAATTAGATTCGCTACCAGCTTACAGAAGACGTGGTGGCATGTCGTTTAACAATGGCACAAACATATTTTACACCACAGGAGTAGACCAAACTCCCGCCCGAATTGTTGATATTTGGAAGTATGCACTGTTTACTGGTTTAGGAGAAACGGTGAAGATCTCATCATTCAAATTATACCCCAACCCCACTGTCGGTATTCTTTATATTGAATGCGACGAGAAAATAAATTCAGTTGAAATATATAATTCCGCCGGTCAGCTTATCCTGATGTCAAACCAAAATAAAATCGACCTTTCTGGTCAGCCCTTAGGCATTTATTTCATCCACGTTAAAACAGAAAATCAAACTTTTTCTGAGAAGGTTATTGTGGAGTAACTAATTGAAACAGAATTAAAGCAGGGTAATACTTTCGTATTAGTCCTTTCTTCAAGGATTATTGCGGGCGAGCAATACACTGTCCAGCCACAGGCTGGACAGAGGGGTTATAAAATATAATCGCCCTACCTTTAAGGCCTGCATTAGATAAATGAATAGCGAGAAAACAATAAACTGGTCGAAAGGAAAACTGATAAAGTTTAGCCTAATACTTCTGTTGGTTTTCCTATTGCTTATAGAATTCTCCTTCCGAATCCCATCCTACATAAGCTGGTCGGGATACAACACCAACTTGCAAGTACAAGGCAGTCCACGAATCGCATCCGACACCAATCTAATTTGGAACAACCGCCCATTCTACCTCGAATACCACAAAGAATCTCAATACAACGAACTCGGAATGCGGGTTAAAGCAGGCGATGTATACATGCCAAAAAAACAACCCAACGACCTCTGGGTATTTCTACTTGGCGGTAGTTCTATGGCCGGAATGGGCGCCAACATGAACGGAAAATGGAGAGCGATTTCGGGCGTAGAAAACCATCCTATTGCACATTCCATCGACGGCTATTTACAACAAATACTTCAAGAAAAATATCCCAATAAAAACGTACGAGTTTTTAATGCAGCCATTACTGGTAGCACGATTCTACAAAGCAAATGGAACTACGAAAGATTAAAAAAATACAAACCCGATTGGATTGTTTCCATGGATGGCGTTAACGAACCCAAGTCTATTAAACCAACCGAAACCGTAAAGCAATTGCTCACCAACGATTGGAAAAACGACCCATCCAACAAATTCCCAATAAGTTTTATAACTAGCCTTACTACAAAATCGGCCTTCTTAAATACTACCAAAAAATTTCTGTTCTTCAACAAGCAAGAATGGAAAAAAGCCACCTACGATACCATAAGAACTAAATGGATAAATGCAGAACCTCAAACGTTAGTTTACGACAGAGAAGACGAAAACATCACTGCTGCAGTAGATACTTTTATGCGAACGCTAGAATCATTTAAAGCAGATTTAATTAACGACAATCAAAAGCATTTACTCTTTATTCAACCACATCTTTCCATCAGAAACATTCATAGAATAGACAGCATTGAAAGAGCTACTTTTAATTATTATACTTCGTTGGATTACGCTCCTACCAACCAATATTATCAAACCTTGTATCGCGCTGCAATGGACAAATACGCCGAAGACAGTTCTATTTACCACATGGTTTGGGTGTTACAATCACGACAAAGAGCATTTGTAGATTACTGCCATTTCACCAAAGAATTAAACGAGAAAATTGCCGAGAAAATCAGTAAATATATTTTGAAGAAAGAAAGTGTTACTCCTTGATTAATTTAAAAGAAGTAGTGTTACCATCCTTTTGAATTTGCAGTACATAAAGCCCGCTAGAAAGCCCATCTACACCAGCAATCGAATTTCCACTAGTGGCACCTTTCAAAACTTCCTGACCTAAAATATTCCTAAAAGAATAACTGTAATCGCCAGTAATGCCGTTTAAAACAACATCATTATTAAATGGATTAGGACCAACTGTAATTGCTTCCACTTCCGCTTCGTTTAACCCAACCGTTGGAGGAGGCCAAACTATAATTGGTCCACCAGGCCAACTATTATTCGAACTAAATTCTCCCATATATTCTACACTACAATCGTTGTATACATGAAAAACATGACTCTCTTCATATAAGCAACCCGAAGGGCAATCACCAGACTTATTGGTATAAACCAACTCTACATAACTTCCCCAATTAGAATAAGTGATGTCGCCACCACCTCCAATCCAACCATCTTGTTGGATGTAAGTAACTCCAGAAACTTCAGCTACTAGCCTTCTTAGAAACTGTGTTTTTATATACACTGGGCTTATAAAAGATACATAAGCCGTTGAGCTGGTATTAAACCTTAAAAAGTACCGATTGATAAATTGTAAGTGGCAATAATCTCATCCATTTCGGCATTTCCCGTAACCAAATTACCTTTCTCCAATTCTTTCATCCAAACAGAGCTAGTATCTGTGCCAAAAGATACATTAGTCAATGATACGGTGGTCCAAACATGAGAATTTACAATTTTGTCTGTATCCGGAATGTCCGTTGCGTTGAGAACTTCAGCCAAAGCCTCCATAATTTTATCTGCATTTTCAGTATCAACATAAGGTTCATCCATATACATCTGTTGCCTCATTGCAAGCTGATTTATATCGTAATTGTAAAGATCTTTTATACTATCTGTCGTTTCGCAAGAAGACGATACAGCTTGCCCAAAACTAAGAATGGAAACAAATAAAGAGGCAATAATTAAACTAGTGGCTTTCATGGTTTTATGATTTTCTTTCTATAAAGTCGTTAATCTTTATAAAAGGTTGCCTGTTTCGGGAAATAAAAAGCACTTAAAGTTGTATTGTTGTAGTAACTAAACAATCCACCAAGTATGATTTCCAAGCATATTCTCACCGTTTTTTTAACGCTGCTAGCATCTATTTCAATTGCTCAAAACTCTTTTAACGCGCTTGTGTTAGACAGTGCAACCCACGACACTTTAATTGGCGCAGCAATTGCCATTAAAGGCACTAGCAACGGCGGTAGCACGGATGCAGGAGGAAACGTTTCTATTACAGATATTCCCAATGGAAAACAGATTATACTGGTGTCGTACCTTGGCTATAATACCAAAGAAATTAACTTCACATTTCCCATTGAGGAAGACCTGCTTTACATCATCCAATTAGTGGCAGACGGATCGGAACTGGAGGAAGTACTAATTGAAGCCACCCGAGCCAACAAATCGGTTGCGGATTTACCTACCCGTACAGAGGTACTTACCGAAGAAATAGACGAAGCGGCATCTATGGAGGCTGGCCGAATTTCTCACTTAATTACGCACAGTACGGGGATTCAGGTGCAAACTACATCGGCATCTTCTAATGGTGCGGTAGTGCGAATTCAGGGCCTTAACGGACGATACACTCAAATGTTAAAAGATGGGTTTCCGCTTTACGGAGGCTTTTCGGGTAGTTTAGATGTATTACAAATTCCACCGTTAGATCTTAAGCAAGTTGAATACATTAAAGGATCGGCTTCAACTTTATACGGCGGTGGTGCAATTGGTGGCCTCATTAATTTGGTAACTAAAAAAGCCGACAAAGACGAAACGCTTTTACACATTAATGTTTCGCATATTGGCGGAAAGGATTTCAACGCTTTCTCTTCAAAAAGATTTGGGAAATGGGGCTTTACCAACTTGGCTACATTGCATACCCAATCGGCTTATGATCCTGATAACGATGGATTTTCCGACGTACCTCAAGTTTCTAAATTCAACTTTAATCCAAAGTTATTTTACTATCCCGATAACAAAACCGAACTGTATTTTGGTGCTACCATTACCAAGGAAGACAGAATGGGTGGCAGCATGAATCTCATTAAAAATCAATATGCCGACACGGTTGATTTTTATTTCGACAAGCAAAAAAGTAGTCGACTTACTTTCCAATCTTCTGTTAAAAGAGAACTCTCCGAATTTACTTCCGTAACGCTTAAAAACAGTGCTAGCAGCTTTAACCGTTTAATTAAGATTAGAGAAAACGTATTGGGTGAAAGCTCTCAATTTGGAGGCATTCAAACAAACACTTTTAGCGAGGTTAATTTGAACGTGAACAAGGAAAAGCACAACCTCAGCATTGGATTAAACACTTACACAGAAAGCTTTTCGGAAGAACAGTTCGACACTACTATTCAGGTGCGCGATCAGCATTACTTAACGTATGGAGTTTTTGTAAATCACTTGTGGGACATCCATAAAAAGTTTGCTTTAGAAACTGGATTGAGAACAGATTATGTGCAAGCACAAACAGATTACACCGAAAATAATGGCGAAACATTTGTGCTTCCTCGCATGAGTGCCCTGTACAAATTAAACAAACATTACAGCCTGCGTTTAGGTGGTGGAATGGGATACCGAATGCCAACTATCTTTAATGAGGAAGCAGAGCCTTTGGGATACAACCGTATTAATGCTGTTAACTTTAATGAGTTAAAAGCAGAGCGTTCGTACGGTGGTAATTTCGATGTTAAATACCGATCTACTTTCGGGAAAGAAAACGTTTTGTTCACCTTCAATCAAATGTTTTTTTACAATTTAATAGACAATCCTATACTGCTTGCTCCAAACGGACTAGGCGATTATTTTTATACCGATGTTTTTGCTAACGAACTGATTAGCCAAGGATTCGAATCTCAAATTAAATTAACGGTTCACAAGTTTACCTGGTTCTTTGGCTATACTTACACCGATGCATTTTTACAAGGTAACGACGAAACATCGAGCTTAACACTTACACCTCAACACAGTATTAAAGGAGATTTGCTTTTTGTTATTGATGGCGTATGGCGAATTGGTTGGGACTACGAATATAAATCGGAGCAAATTTTAACCAGTGGTCTAGAATCCCGTGCCTTATTTACAACCGGAATTGTTGTTGAGAGAACCATTAAAAACTTTGTGATTTTTCTCAACGCCGAAAACTTTACCGATACCCGTCAAACTCGATACGAAAGCTTAGTATCTGGCCCATACAACACCCCACAATACACAGATGTTTGGGCGCCGTTAGATGGGTTTTTCTTTAATGGAGGATTAAAAATAAAATTATAATTCCTTTCCAAGCTTAACACTACCAGCGGTTTAATCCGAACAATTCAATTATCTAAATAAATTACATCTCTTTTAAGGAGAAAGGATTCTTTTGGTGTATTACATTAAACGGATGATTTATTGACGAAGAAAATCATTGAATAACAAAGTAAAATTCGTCTAAGTAATACAACCAAATAGTTAACAACGCAAATGATAAGACCTTATATTTGCGATCGAAACAACCAAAACGTGTCGAAAGTTGAAGCGCATTAAAAGCGCTTCAACCAGACATGTCTCCCAAATACATTTACAAATTTTTCAAAAGCGAAACTCTAATTAAAAAATTGGGCATAAACCTAACCGTCTCATATGCTCTAACCAACCTATCATCTTTTCTCCCCTTTTTCCAGGTTTTAAACTCAAAACAATATTATTACAGTCATATTTTTTCACACAGAAAGCCTCTCAACAACAAGCACATCCCCAATCAGCTGCATGTCTGGCTAAATGGGATTGAAGCTTGTATTTTTACCTGTATTAGCCCAGTTATTTATCAGCAATATTAAAAGAACAAACATGACTAGTATTTTTTCAAAAAACCTTCCTTCCGACCTCTTGATCGTTACTCAAAACGACGAATTGTATCAATATGCAAGAGTAATTTCAAACACTCGATTTGGTCATATGCCGCTGCTTATAGCGTATTGTAAAAATGCAAAACACGTATCGTACTGCGTAAACCAGTGTAGAGATAACAAAGTAGAATTTAGAATTAGATCTGGAGGACATCAGCACGAAGGCATGTCTTCGGGCCAAGGCGTTGTGATTATCGATGTAACTAAAATGAACCAAATTGATTACCGAAGAGCCAACAGAGCGTGGATTCCGGCAGGCATGCAACTTCAAATGACTTACGATGATTTAGAAGCGAAAGGACTAACAATACCCGGTGGCGCTTGTCAATCGGTAAACGTTGGAGGGCTTACACAAGGAGGTGGCTGGGAAGTTTGGCTTAACATGCGACAGCGTTGAAGCAATTGAAATAATATTGGCCGACGGATCCATTAACAAAGTAACCAAAAGGAAATCGCCCGATTTGTTTTGGGCATTAAAAGGTGGTGGCGGTGGAAACTTTGGTGTAGTTACCCGGTTTAAATTTAAACTCGCCATTCTATCTAAGAGAGTTACCTCCTTTTCGTTTTTATGGAAAGATGAAGTTGCCTTAAAAAAGGTACTTAACCTATGGATGAATCTACATGCGGGTACATCGCTGCCCAACAACCTATCCTCCTTTTGCGCAATACGTATGGAGAAACCTGAGGGGAAAGGACAAAACAGTGCTGTACATTTAAGAATGGGTGGAAAATTTTACGGATCCAAAGATGTAGTTATCAATATTTTACTCGACAATTTCGGATTGATCGTGCCAGATGAAAGTTCGTTTACCGAAGTGGCTTATCACAAAGAGCAAAAATGCATAATTAACATAGAAAACGATGAGCCTATTTCTATGACCAAAATCGATTCTTTACTAGCGGATTTTTTAAACCCTACCACCCCTCATGCAACCGAGGTACATGATATTGATAGGAGCAATTACCTCGTTCTTCCTGCCGCACCTACCGTAACATGCGATCGTCCTCATCCTCATAAAATATCATCGAACTTCCCGAAAAAATTTAAGCCAAAAGATAACGCCAAACTGATCAACGATATTTATAAATATCTCTCAAAATCTATTTATTATAGTGATGTAAACAGGTACATGAGCTTTCATTCCTTAGGAGGTGCAGTAAAAGACAACCCAGATAGCCGGGTTTTTAATCAGGCCGACAAACCATACCTGTTGCAAATGCAATGTTGGTGAGACGATGTTGGAAATGCATTTACCAATGTAGGGCGAAACAAAGAATATATAGCTTGGATCGAATCGTTTAGAAAATACATTGCACCACTTACCGAAGGTTCTTTTATCAATTTTCTGGATGTAGGTTTGGTTAAAAATCTCAATTCTACGAAGGGAAGATTAGACCTGCTAACAATTTATTATGGAGCAAAAAACTTCAGCAGACTGCAAAAAGTAAAATCCGGCGTAGATCCCGATTATATATTTAAATTTGGAATGAGCATTCCCCCCGAATAATCTTCAACATAATCAATTCCAGTACCGTTAATATTGATTTTTGTATGTAGCTTTAAGCAACCAATAAAGCTTATATGTTTTTATTCTTCGATACAGAAACCAACGGACTTCCTAAAAACTGGAAGGCTCCCGTAACCGATTTAAACAATTGGCCTAGGCTAGTTCAGCTCGCTTGGATTTTATACGATAGTGGTGGAAACGAAATAGATCGTGAGGATCAGATAATTAAACCAGTTGGCTTTACCATACCGCCAGAAGCTTCTGCTATTCACGGAATATCCACAGAAAGAGCCCTTAAGGAAGGTATAGACCTTCATATTTGTTTGGGACAATTTAATACGCAACTAGAAAGAGCTTTAAACTTGGTTGCTCACAACATTAGCTTCGATGAAAAAATAATGGGCGCAGAATTTTTGCGAATTGGTACAGCCAATCCTGTATCGAGTAAAAATTTGATTTGCACCATGCAAAGCAGTACCGAATATTGTGCAATTGATGGCCCTTATGGATACAAATGGCCGAAACTTAGCGAACTACATATAAAATTATTCGGCGAAGATTTTGATGGTGCGCATGACGCTGCCGCAGACATTGAAGCCACTGCAAAATGTTTTTGGGAACTAAAAAAGAGAGAAATCCTTTAAGATAAAACCAACTTTAGTCCTAATCTCCACCTCCTAGTGTTTAAATTAGAACTTTAAAAGTTCCATTACCTCAACCCCAAGGGCATCAGAAATTTCCAATAGCGAATATATAGTTGGATTAACCTTTCCGTTTTCCAACTTGGCCATAGCTTGCCTGTCTTTACCACATGCGCGTGCCAATTCAGACTGGCTCCAGCCTTTACGGTTCCGTAAGGTAATAATGCAACGACCTATCCTCTCCTTGAGTTCAACTTTATCCATTAATCAAAAATCAAATAACATATTGACATCTTTGTCATATTTTCGTGCGCAATGCAAGTTGTCTTGTTACATTTCCGTTACTATAATGCGACACATAACAAATCAAGACAATAGAATCAACCGAATTAAAGAAGTACTTCTCGATAGAAATATGAGTAAGAAAGAACTTGCAGCTAAACTAAACAAAAGCCCAAACACTGTTACGGCATTTTGTAACAATAGGTCTCAACCGCATCTAAAAGATTTAAAAATAATTGCAGATATACTAGAAGTAAACATAAGAGAACTCCTAGCTTCACAATCTAATTAAAATCTCAAAAACCTTACCCATGGCAGCAATCAACACAAAAATTAAAGACATTATTGCATTATACGGAACACTTAATACCTAAATTCAAGTAATAAATGCAACTTTCAGATTTGCTGCGTTAAGTGTAAATTATCGAAACAAAAAGAGGACAATTCCTCTTTCTGTTTCGATGGAATATTTACCTTACTGCTTCAAATCACTAAAAAAGAAGTTGTA
>JABSPQ010000320.1 GCA_013214205.1 Flavobacteriales bacterium | reverse complement strand
GGCACATTACCTCTTGCTTCTGCTAGTGCTACTGCCTTCTCTTTGAAAGCAGAATCAAATGTTCTTCGTTTTTCCATTTTGTAAAGTTAATAATGGTGACATTCTCTTAACTAACCCTCCACTCAAATGTAGCAAGTCCAAGGTGTCACTTTCAACCGAAAATGGGCGGTCACTTTAAAACGAAACTAGGTGGTCACTTTCACCGTTTTTTCCATCCACCAGCACCTCTATTACCGGATCGGGAAGCGTGAACCACTTTCACTAAAAACCAATCAGAAATTTAGTAGCTGCAGAGTTCTGTTCTAATCCGCTGCATTTTCTCAACGTGTTCATCAATCCATTTAGAATAAATGGTAAAGCTATCGCCAGCTACTAGGTGAATGCTTAAAAAATCTTTGATGTCGGTTAATATTTTTCGATATGGCTTTAAGTACTCCTCTCCCATTAAAGGTGTTAATCTAATTACATACGACATGGAGTTTGCATGGGCATCTACTGCTTTGTTTTTGGCATTGTACCCAGGCATCTCTTCCGACAAGGTTGATTTCCGTGTTAAATAATAAGATTCTACCTTTTTTATTGTACTGTCTAACGAAGCACCTAGCTCGCAAAGAATTAACTTATTCAATAACATTTCGTCCTTGTAAATGTTTGCGCTATCTGCAATGGCCCTTTCAAAACCAGATTTAACCCTCGAATAATATTCCTGATCGCTCTCTTTGTAAAAATCAAATTCGGCAGGTAACTCATTGTATTCATTATGCCGATTGTGAAACATAAAAAAGTAAAAAGATTCTATTTCTTTTAACGATTTAGAACGCAACACTCCGTAAGCAAGGGTAAGATTAGTCATTACTTGCCTTTCTAATATATACTGAAAATGCTCCACTGCTCCCTTTTGCCATTTTCCACCAATGGAAAGATCTACCCAAGCGGTCATTCTTTTTGCTAACGGTATATCGTGAAGAGCAAAAAACTGAGGAACATATATATCAGAACGATTGGATAGCGGGCTTGGTTGAAAATTAACTTCGCCAAATATGCCTACAAAACCGTTGAATGTTTTGGGGAAATTATTAAAATATATTTCTTGGTTAATTAAATTATCCTCGGTACGAAGATCGTTGAAAGCAATAATTAAATTATCGGTACTGCTAGCTTGAGCCATGGCTTCGACGAATGAGAAGCAGAGAAAAAACATTACTACATACCGCATAAAAGTGCGTTAATGGTTTGTATGCTGTAAATGTATGAATGAAATAGACAATTTAAGCACGCGGCTTAAAACTGTATAATGAAATACTGATTACTTTAAATTTCAGGTTACCTCAAACTGCAAACTTGGTACATCTATATAGGTTGCTTCTGATGTAAGAGAGATAATATTTTCGAATGTAACTAAGTCGCCAGAGGCCAATTTATTCAATTGACCTTTCATTTCGTCGGTAAAAAAACTATTAGAAGCGCTGAACGCATCTTCTGCTTCTTCAGAGTCAATGGTCATTGTGAAGAAAACTATTTGCGACTCCCCTAGTGCCTTTTCAATGCTTTGTATCATGGTTGTAAGTTATTTATGTTTAGCACTTTTCTTAACGCAGAAAAATCTGTACGGTTACAATAAAGTTTCCCCAAAGCCCTGCTTCAGCAAGCCTTTTAGCGGCTTTTCCCTGCCTAATATCTTCAAACACAACAACATCACTGTTCTTGATAAGTATTTGCATAATTTTTATTTTTCACCAATTTCCTTTCGATTTTATTTTTTTATCGTGTAATCATCCACCATAATCAATGGTTGATATTAGTGTTCATTCAACTCTATTTTGACAGAATATTTAAGTAGCCAAGCAAACAAATACGACATTATGTCATTACTTAAAACGTAGAAATGATGATTTTCGGACATTTTGACACCAGAATTCATCTGACAAATTATTTGACTGCAACCAGCCAAATGATAGATAATCATTTTAAACAAAAACTTTAAAAACTAACATTATGAATACACTAATTAAAAGAACAAGAACTCCTTTTCCATCATTAACAAATGGCTTTTTTAACGATGAACTTTTTAACGACACCAAAGCATGGCCAGAAACAAAAGCCTTGGCTAACATCTAGCGATCAAAAATTACGTGGGTCCAAGGGACCCCACTAATTTTATCGCTTTGTTGCACTGAACAGCCTTCGCGCTAATCAGATTATTATTAACCGATTACCCTATATGTATTTTCAATAATTTGGTGTTAGT
>JABSPQ010000319.1 GCA_013214205.1 Flavobacteriales bacterium | reverse complement strand
TTTTAGTCATTTTTACTTACAAGATACTAAAAACCAGCTGACTGCACAAGCTTTCAACAGTGTATTTGACTGGTTTTTAAACAGTTAATCGTGAACAATCTTCCTTTAGAATTGGGCTTATTTAGACCCGATTGCCCTGGCCTTTAACGGCCTTACCTATCTTCTCAAACATTGCGAAAACAGCAGGACAGACTTCAGTGTTTTGTAAGTTGAGGTTAAGCAATTGGGTTTGTTTTTTACGATTGGTGTGAGGGTAATCGCTACAAGCTTTTGGACGCGCGTTGTAAATAGAGCAATAGTTTTCGCTATCGAGGAACGGGCACGGCGACGACTTTAAAACCAAATCTTTGTCTTCGTCTACATTTAGATAAGTATCAATAAAACTTCCAGGCTTTAGCTTTAAAAATTTAGAAATTCTGGCAACGTCGTTGTAAGTAAAAACGGGACTAGTGGTTTTGCAACAGTTGGCACAAGTAAGGCAATCGGTGTATTCAAAAACTTCATCGTGTGCTGTGTGAAAAAGCTCGTCAACCTTTTTTTCTTTCGATTGTTTTAAGGTTTGAACCAGCTTTTTATTTGCCTTTCGTTTCGATTTGGCCCTGCCTGCTAAATGCTTTAATATCTGCATGTTATGTAAAGCCGATAGTTGATTTGTTTAGTTTTGGGTAAAGTTACATTGAAATTACGAGGTCGGTTAATTATATATTTAAAAAAACATGAATCGTTCTAAGCACTTCTGTCGTACAGGGTGTAGCGCAATATGCGTGAATAATGATATTTAAGAAAGTTTACAAAATGAAAAGTATAAAATTTATTGGATTGGCTCTTTGTGTTGCTACTTTATTTGGTTGTGATAAGGAGTTTTCTCTCGAAAAGGATGATGTTGTTAGATTCGATTTCGACATTGCTTCAAATGGCTCAACAATTATGTTTGATAATAATTTAATTGAGCCTTTTACAACCGAGGAATTGTCGGGATATGAGGAGCAAAAGGATGACCTTGAAAAATTTGAAGTAACGGATATTGCATTTAGAATTTTTAGTTGCACTGCCGATAATGATAGCAATAGAATAAATGGCTATCTCACGCTTCAAGGCTCTTCTGCCGATATATATAAGATTGAACCTTATAATGTGGGCAATGAATACCAAGATAGCCAGAATCATTCTATTTACAACATTGAAGTAGATGGAGTTTCTGGTGCCGCGGCTTACGCTAAAATTTCGGAAGAAATATTGGCAAGTACGAGCCTTACAATTAACTCAGATTCGCTGCAAATTACTATTGATACTTTGGCTTGTAAAGCAAGTGTTTACGTGGCTTTTACGGTAAAGAATTAATTATAAGTTTTTTTCAGGGAATGCGAAAGGATTACTTTCTAATCATGAGTTTATTGAGGACTTGAAGTTAATATATACACTAAAGGGGAAGCTTTCTATTGTTCAGCAAGAACAAGAATATTGAAGGACAAAATATTTCTATTGCCCTCTGCTATTTCTCTGTGTTTAGCATTTTCATAAGAGCCTTTGTATTCAAATGTTTGTTGGCAGTATCAGAATTAGGATATGGATACTTGGTAATAACAGGTCGTTTACCAAAATTAAAACTAAGCATACCATCACCATTTCCTTTCCAGTTCATATGTGGAAAAACCGGTCACTATGACCGGCATCTCCATCATATGATAGACCACCATTTCAATTAGCGATTTGCAAATAATTATCAATTATCGGGAAAATCGAAGATTAATTATCCTATAGATTATCGCAAATAAATAATTTTCATTTGCGATATCCAATTTTTAATAGGTAAGAGACTTACATAATTTCGTCGACGTATTGATCATCTATAATAAAAGGAAAGAGAGCTATTACAGATCATCAAGTCAGATTCTAAAACGTATTTTATCATTTCGACAATCTACTTCTTAGTAAATACGCTGACAAAAACTTTTAAAATTTAACGACCAAGCAAGTAAAACGAAAGTGGGAGCTCAATAAAATGAGACTTCCTTTTTTTGTTTATGATTTTAAAGCTTCCGCACCACCAACAATCTCTAAGATTTCGTTAGTTATAGCTGCTTGACGCGCTTTATTGTATTGTAAAGTTAAATCGCTTCTAAGATCCGAAGCGTTGTCTGTAGCCTTATGCATAGCAGTCATTCTCGCACCGTGTTCAGATGCAACAGAATCAAGCATAGCTTTATAAAACTGAGTTTTTAACGAAAGTGGAATCAAGCCTTTAACTATTTCTTCTTTGTTAGGCTCAAAGATGTAATCAGATTTAGTTTTAGACGATTCATCAACTTCTGGTGGCAGAATGGGTAAAAATTGCTCAACCGTTAAATTTTGAACCGCAGCATTTTTAAACTGATTATAAACCAAAATTATTTGGTCGAAATCTTTGTGTTCAAACGCCTTCATTACTTTTGCTGCAGCTTCCGAGATGTTTTCAAACGACATGTCATCAAATAGCTTTTCAGTTTCTCTAGGAAGAAATGTACCTCTTATGGCAAAATCAGTCTTTTTGAAGAACTCATTAGCCTTTTTACCAATAGACATAACAGTCACTTGGCTTTCGCTGTAAGATGCTTGTATCAATCTAGTTGTTGCCTTGATAACACTAGAATTAAACGCTCCACATAAACCTCTATTAGAAGTAATTGGAATGATTAAAACCTTTGCCTTGCCATTCTCCCTAGAATAAACACCTTCAGAACTATCCAAACTAGCACTGATGTTGCCTAAGATAGAAGTTAACTTTTCCGCATAAGGTCTCATTTGCACAATTGCATCTTGAGCTCTTTTAAGCTTTGCCGCTGATACCATTTTCATTGCAGATGTAATCTGCATCGTAGTACCTATCGACGTTATTCTATATCGTATTTCTTTTAAGTTGGCCACTCTACTAAAGTTTTACTCTGCGTATTTAGATGCTATTTCAGCACAAACGTTATCCAAAACCTCGATTACCCCGTCGGTTAAGCCACCTGCCTTAATAGTATCTAATATGTCTCTGTGTTTTGCATCAAGGTATCCAACAAACTCTGCTTCGAATTCCTTTACTCTTTTAACTGGTACTTTCTGAATCAATCCTTTTGTACCACAGTAGATAATAGCTACTTGTTTTTCAACAGATACAGGTGCGTATTGACCTTGTTTAAGAATTTCAACGTTTCTAGAACCTTTATCCAAAACTGCTTTCGTTGTTGCATCTAAGTCAGAACCAAATTTAGAGAAAGCCTCTAACTCACGATACTGAGCTTGATCTAATTTTAACGTACCAGCAATTTTCTTCATCGATTTAATCTGAGCGTTACCACCAACTCTAGATACAGAGATACCAACATTAATTGCTGGTCTTACACCTGAGTTAAATAAGTTAGACTCTAAGAAAATCTGACCATCTGTAATAGAAATTACATTCGTTGGAATATATGCAGAAACGTCACCAGCTTGAGTTTCGATAATTGGAAGAGCAGTTAAAGAACCACCACCTTTTACGATACCTTTCAATGAATCTGGTAAATCGTTCATGTTAGCCGCAATCTCATCTGAATTGTTAATTTTTGCAGCTCTTTCTAATAATCTAGAGTGCAAGAAGAATACATCACCAGGATATGCTTCACGACCTGGAGGACGTCTTAAAAGCAGCGAAACCTCACGGTAAGCTACAGCTTGTTTAGACAAATCATCATAAACAATTAAAGCTGGTCTACCAGTATCTCTAAAGTATTCACCAATTGCAGCACCAGTAAATGCAGAATAAAACTGCATAGGAGCAGGATCTGCAGCAGACGCACAAACAATAGTTGTGTAAGCCATTGCACCGTGTTCCTCTAATGTTTGAGCAATACCGGCAACAGTCGAACTTTTTTGTCCAGTAGCTACATAAATACAATAAACAGGTTCACCTTTGTCATAAAACTCTTTTTGGTTGATAATGGTATCAATAGCAATTGCTGTTTTACCAGTTTGTCTGTCACCAATAATCAACTCTCTTTGTCCTCTACCAATAGGAATCATAGCGTCAACCGCTTTCAATCCTGTTTGAAGAGGCTCAGTTACAGGTTGTCTGTAAATTACACCAGGAGCTTTCCTTTCTAATGGCATTTCGAAAGTTTCTCCTTCAATTGGTCCTTTACCATCGATAGGGTTCCCTAAAGTATCTACAACACGACCAAGGATTCCTTCACCAACTTGAACAGATGCAATTTTACCAGTACGTTTTACTGAATCGCCTTCTTTAAGATTACCAGAGCCCCCTAAAAGTACAGCACCAACGTTATCTTCTTCTAAGTTAAGAACGATTGCTCTTAAACCATCTTCGAATTCTATAAGCTCACCCGACTGAACTTTTTTAAGGCCAAAAATACGTGCAATACCATCACCAATGTGTAGTACTGTACCAACCTCTTCAAGGTCTGCATCAGATTTAAATCCTGATAATTGCTCTCTTAATATTCCTGATATTTCTGCAGGTTTAACTTCAGCCATCTTTTTATATATTAATTTAGACTATATGTTTTTTTAAGTGCTCTTAAGTCTTTAAGGACACTTGCATCCCATTGGTCATCACCAACACGAAGAATAAATCCACCGATGATGTCTTCCTTCACTCTTTCTTCAATCTCGACCTCTGCGCCTCCGTAAGCCTTAGCTACTTTATCCTCAACAGCCTTTCTTAAACTAGCATCTAGTTTAACAGCAGTTGTGATTACAGCGGTCACGATGTTTTTGTGACTCTTGTAAAGGATGAAAAACTCATTGATTATGTTTTCTAAATAACGCTCACGTTTATTAGAAGTGATCATATTGACAAATGCCATAGACTCTTTAGACATCTTCTTATCGAAGATTTCTCCAAGAATGGCTAGCTTTTTATCCGTTTTTACAACTGGACTTTTAAGCAATAGAACAAACTCTCTTGAATCCTCACATGCCTTCTTAAACATAGTCATGTCTTCGAAAACAGCTGGTAATAGCTTTTCCTCAATCGCTAACGAGATTAAAGCTTTTGCGTACCTGGATGCAATTCTGTTGGCTCCCATCTATCCTTATTAATTCAATTCCAAATCTTTGAGCATATCTTCAGCACGTTGCTTTTGCTTATCTCCATCCGACAATTGCTCTTTCAAGATTTTCTCGGCTATTTCGATAGACAATAAGGCAACTTGCTCTCTTATCTCACTTACAGCTGCTGTTTTCTCACGAGCAATATTTTCTCGCGCAGAAATCATCTCTTTATCGGTTACTTCTTTCGCTTTTTCTTTTGCCTCTGCAACGATGCTATCCTTCAGCTCTCTGGCCTCTTTGATCATCTCGTTTCTTTCAGCTTTAGCGTCTTCCAATAACTTTTCGTTACTAGAGTGAAGCTTATCCATTTCTTCTTTTGCCAATCTTGCTTGATCGAGAGCTTCTGATATAGAATCTTCTCTTTCTTTAAGAGCACCCATAATAGGACCCCAGGCAAAACGCTTCAGAATAAACATCAGCGTTAAAAAAGAAATGGTCATCCAAAAAAGTAGACCTATTTGTGGAGTTATTAATTCCATAAAGTTTTCTTTTGTTTACGTTTGATTCTTATAATCCTACGATGAATCCTAAAGCTACTGCACCAAGTGCTACACCTTCAACAAGTGCTGCTGCTAGAATCATGTTAGAAGCGATATCTCCTTTTACTTCTGGTTGACGTGCAATTGCTTCCAATGCGCTTCCACCAATTCGGCCGATACCAATACCTGCACCTATTGCTGCAAGACCTGCGCCAACAACAGCACCTGCTTTAGCTAATCCAGCCCCTCCAGCGGCAACTTGTAATAAAATAGTTAATGTAACCATGATTTATATATTAAAAATTAAACAAATTATATTCTCTTTAGTGATGTTCTTCCGCTACGGCCATACCAAAATAGATGGCTGCCAAAAACGTAAATACATAAGCTTGAAGAATTCCAACAAGCAACTCTAAACAGTTAATAAAGATGGTAAAGGCCATAACTGGCACAGCGGTTCCAAAACCACCACCAGCGTTGCCGCCATCTCCAAATAAGAAGATCAAACAAAAGAATACCAATAATACAATATGACCTGCTGTAATGTTAGCAAACAATCGAATAATTAATACTAAAGGCTTAATAAATATTCCTAAAATCTCTATTGGAGTAAGAATAAACAATACCCAAGTTGGAACGCCAGGCATGGCAAATATGTGAATCCAATATGCTTTACCACTGTTTCTTATAATGTAGAAGAACGTTACTAAAGCCAGTACAATAGGTACTGCAATGTTTCCAGTTACATTAGCCCCTCCTGGGAAGAATGGAATTAAACCAATAATGTTGAATACCCATATAAAGAAAAAGATGCTTAACAAGAAAGGCATAAACTTGGCATAATGCTTTTCGCCTATAGAAGCCTTAGCAATGTCGTCTCTAATAAACAGAATAATAGGCTCAACAAAAGATTGTAATCCAGATGGTGCTTTCCCTTCGTTTCTAACATACGATTTAGCAACCGATGTGAAAATAATGATCAATAGTATAACACCGAATAAAAGCGTTGCAACATTCTTAGTAATCGAAAAGTCAATTATTTCAGCAGTAGCTGCTTCATCTAAGTTGTCCTCCGAATCAACTACAATAATGTGTTCGTGCTCTAATCTATATCCGTTGTAAGTTGCTTCACCGTGATGGAAGTTACTTGAAGAAAAAACTTCTAATCCTTTTGCCGAAGAATATATGATTATAGGAAGCGGGAGAGCTATATCGCCAACAATATGCAAGCTGTGTGCATCCATAATATGGTGCATAATAAGTTCACTTGGGCTAAACGGTACGTTTGCTCCATCGGTGTCATGTCCAGATCCTGCCATTGCGCTGCTGCTCATTAACAAAGCAATCATCGCGATCGACACTAATTTTTTTATTTCTAAAAATCTCCTCATTTATTGGTATTCATATTCACCAGTTTATTTTCAGGGTGCAAAATTATACAATTCCTCATATTTATAGCAATAAACGATATGTTTATTTTCAATAATGAGGTTATTATCACAAAATGAGGTAAATAATTATTCAGAAGGATTCGAAATATTTTCATTTTTCATCATTTTCATCACCGAAGACACCTCAAAAATGAGATTGATGAAATAGGTTAAGATGAAAATTACTACAAACGGTTTTGTCTGATCTGGATTTATTCCAATGGAATAAATAGCGATTACACCAATAATCGAAAAAAACTTGATCAGCATGCTTTTCATAAACTGTTGCACTAATAATGCAGGTCGTTCTCCCAAAGATTTCATCATTAACCAATATGTAATAGTGTTAATTAAGAAAAAGAACAACAGGATAAACCAAATTTCCGGCACCAAGATGTTTAACGATGTAAACTGGATTAGCAAATATGCTGCAGCCGCACATAATACTATGAAAGCTGCGTTTTTGATGAGATGTTTTACGAACATATCTAAGGATTCTTATTTCTTTAAGACGTCTTTTATTACTAAATACATGGCTACAAAGATCGACAATATTGAGAGTATTGCGGTATATACATTAGATTCCGACTCTAAGTATTCATCGAGTTTCATACCGCCATACGCGCCAACCATTATAGTTCCAAACATTTGAAAAGCCATCCCCGAGAAACGAAGATAGCTATTAGGTTTGCCAGACTTCTCCGATTTCTCTTCGTCGTCCATTCCTATTTAATCTGATTAAGCAGTTTTTTCGCCAGCTACCATAGATGGAACTGGTGTTACAGCAGCTCCTGTATCTTCTGTATTGATGTCTTTAATTACAGTTGAATCCATTTTACAAGCTCCAGTAAATATAGCTCCAGGCTCTACAGATAACTTATCTGCAACAATATCTCCAATCAGTTTTGCCGTAGCTCTTAATGCTAACAATTCTGTTACGTTGATTTTTGCTTTGATAGTACCGCTAATATTAGCGTTTCTGCATTTTGTTTCGCCCTCAATAACACCTGATTCTCCTACGACAATTTTCCCCTCGCAAATGATAGATCCTTTTATCGTACCATCAACTCTAATATCACCTTGAGTAACAATTTTTCCTTCGATAATTGTACCAGCCGCTATAGTATTGTGCGTAACCTGATCTTGATTGCTATTATTCATGCTTCCAGATTTATTTTTATTTGAGAAACTTTTTAACACGTTTTATAATTTAAATTAATGTAAATATAACTTAATTATATGCTTTCAGCTCCTATATACGTTCCTTTCGAAGCTAAAGTAACTATTAGAAATATGCTTTTTTCATAAAGGTCTCATACTTTTCCACATCTTGATCTTTATAAAACGCCGCAAAGTTCTTTTTTGCCATGATAAAAAACTCTTGGCCAGCGCTGAGATCGAGAAACGTATTATTCGCTGAAAGGGTTTCATAATATTCCATTACATCTTCTAATCCTTTAAATAACCTTACGGAAATCATTGTTCTTTCTTTTTTAAGTTGCACGCTTTTCACCTCAAGCTTGGTGCCTAAAAAATATTTCTTGTTAAAATCCCCAACCGAATTTTTAAACTTATTTACATCCGTTTCCTTTTTCACCACAAAAACAGCATAATGTAGGCCCCTGTCTTCTTTTGCGTATATAGCAGATTTTGAATCCGCTCTCGGTCTGATTTTATCCGCTTTAGGAGGAGCCTCCATGTGCCCAATTATACTTTTAGCTAACACGGTAATGCTATCTTCTGGATATTTCTCGATTAATTGAGATAGGCGCTTTTTAAGTTTACTTTGATCTCGTTCCAATTTGTTTTTTGCAACTGCATTCAAATATTCGAACTTGGGAATAATGCTACTGCCTTTATATTTTTTAGCTGCCAATGCATAATTACTTACCACACGACTATAATTGCCGGCTTTATAACTTTCGTAAGAGTATTCATAAAGCGACATGGCCTTAAATTTTTCATCTCTCACTGCTTGTGCATAATTAGGATCAGAAACTACACCTGCGTATTCGCTATCAGGATACTCTTCAAGCAACCTCTTTTTGTAATATTCTGCCGTGTTTTTGTTGTTGCTGGCCTTGTACAATTTGTAGAGATAATAAATTGCACCTGGTTCGAGCGAACACCCTTTATATTTTTTTACCAATTTTTCGTACGACTGAATTGATTTGCTACGCTCACCAAAACTTTCTTCGAAAATTAACCCTAATTCAAAATAAGCCTGAACGATTCGGGCTTTAGAAACTTCTTTTTGCTCATCTGTAAATGGAATATCTTTTAGATAAGTAGCCTCATTTTTTAAATCACCATCCAAATCATATGTATTATCTGCTTCTGCACTTTCATCATCCTCATCAAACGCATCCTCGTCGAATGTGTTTTTCATAGACCTCCGCCAGTTATCCGCCAAATTTCTGTCGCCCCACTTTGTTTGAAATTCGGCCAAACCAAAACTCTTTACCGTTTCGTTGTAAAAATACCATGCAGACCTTCCGCCACCCGACCCCCTCGGATCCATACGGCCTTTTGTATTCTGCTGCATTAATATTTTTTCCTGCTTTTTTATCTCATCGTCCTCTTTCTTTTTTTCCTCGGCTGCAACAGCGTCTGAAATCAGCCCCTGAATTATCAAATCTCTCTTTTTTGGCGACATCATCGCAAATCGAAGCAAGCTATCTTCCATCGCAATAATATTCAAATTCTTTACTAAACCTTTTAAATTTACTTTTCGATGGTGCACCTCATCGTAATTTCCATAGGTTTTAGCAAGTACAGAAATGGTAGAATCGTAATAACATTTTGATAGCTGGTAATTTGGCCTGTCGTAATAATATTCTGCCAAGGCCAAATACGACATCGCTTGTTGATTTTTATCACCCACCGAACTGCTTATAGACAGCTTATAGTTCTCTATTGCAGTTGGCATATCGCCTTTCTCCTTATAAATTTCGGCTAAAACAAAATAAATTTTGTCTTTAAACTCTTTGTTTTTATCATCATTCAACATTTTTTTGAGCGGGCTAATCACCTTATCAAAATCATCAGAATCTCCCAACGAGCACATCGCCTTATTCAACTTGGCGTTAAACACCATTTCATAATCGGGGCTAATATTTATTACCTCATCATATAAATCTGTTGCTCGGAAAAAATTGTTTTTATTCTGACTAAGTTGAGCCAAAATGAATGTTAGCCTTGCTCTACTTCTCTTTTTCTTAGTTCCTTCAATAACTTCCTTGATGTATTCTGTGGCTTTACCTTGATCGTTCTGCCTCATCAGCTTAAAAGCTCTCACCTTTTTTGCCTCCAACAAAATTTCCTCGGGCATTTCTTCCGAATCCTCTTGCTCTATCAGCGTATAAATGTGATTTGCCTTGTCGTATCGTTCTTGTTCTACATACGTTTTATACAACCATAATTTCGCCTCATGCCTAATATCGCTCTCCTTAAATTCTTTAGCTACATACTCGAACATTTCGATGGCCTTTGGAAAATCCTTTTTATAAAAATTTGCTTTTCCTATCAGTAAATAAGCATCGTCTATCCACTTGCAGTATTCTTTTTTCTTAAGATAAATTGAATGACGCTGAATAACTTTAGAAGCTTTTTCTATCGCTTTATCCATTTCGGGATAAATAGATTGAGCAAGGCGCTCGTCACCATGCCGATAAATCGTTAAAACCTCCGTGTAATTATCGATATGGCCTTTTTCTAACTTTAATTTGCCCGCTCTAAGATTTTCTTTAGCATAAAAAAGTCCGTTGAATTTAGAATTAATGTTGTGATACGACCGTGTAACAAAGGTATTTTTCTTTGTAGAGCACGCGGATAATGCCAGTGCGCCCACCAATAGAAGTAAAAAAGAATTTCTTTTAACCCAAATCATAGCCAATCAAACGTCAGAATACAGGCATTATTAACCCATAAGGGGTAAAATTATTTTATTTTTCATTAAAACAACGGTAATTTTAAAATCTCAATTGTAATTTTTTCGTACGAGATTATTTTAAACTCTACTAATTTAATGAGAAAATATAGATTTATTTTAATGCAAGACGAGACGTATGAGGAGAAATCTTCGTTTTCGTTTTCGCCTACAAAGTTCTTTGCGCTGCTGATAGGAACGGTTTTCGGCTTTGCTGGAATCATCGTTTATGTTTTAGCTTTTACCCCAGTTCGGGAATATATTCCTGGTTATACAGATGTAGAATTGATGGAAAAAGCAATGGAAAATAAAATGCGACTTGATTCGATAGAAGAAAAAATGATTATAAAAGACAATTACATCAATAATATTCGTCAAATTTTGCTTGGTCAAGATACTGGACCTAGCACAAAAGAGGAAGAAGACAAATCGTTAAGTGATAAAGTTGGGATAGATACAAGAAGGTCGAAAGAAGATTCTGTTTTGCGTGATGCTATTAAAATCCAAGAAAAGTTTGGATTAAATACCACCACTTCAATAAGTAAAGTAAGTTCGGTATTGCCGTTTTTTTCTCCAATAAAAGGAGAAACCTCTAGCGAATTCGATCCAACCATTAAACATTTTGGAATAGACATTGTTGCACCAAAAGACGAAACGATTAAAAGTACTTTAAGTGGTACGGTGTTTATGGCCACTTGGACATCCGAAACTGGTTATGTAATTGGTGTACAGCATAAAAACAACATGGTATCCTTGTACAAACACAACTCTATTCTGCTTAAAAAAGTAGGAAATTATGTGAAAGCAGGCGAACCTATTGCCATTATTGGAAATTCGGGAAAGCTTACTACTGGCCCTCATTTACATTTTGAGCTTTGGGTAAATGGCAACGCAATTGACCCAGCACAATACATTGCTTTTTAAAACTCACATAGATGGCTATTAAAGCTAGTTTAAGCAAACCTTTCGCAAAATTAATTGCCTATCAAGTTAAAAAGTGGAGTAGTAAACCGTTTAAAAGTCAACGAAAAGTATTTCAAAAATTAATATCGAAAGGACAGCATACCATTTTTGGGAAAGATCACCAGTTTGGTGAAATAAAAAATTACCAAGATTTTCAAAAGCGAGTTCCAATAAGAGATTACGAAGAACTAAAGCCTTACATAGAAAGAATAATTGAAGGTGAAAGCGATGTACTTTGGAAAGGCAAACCAATTTATTTTTGCAAATCATCGGGCACAACATCCGGCGTAAAGTACATTCCAATAACATCCGACTCCATCAGCAATCACATCGATTCTGCTAGAAACGCCTTACTCTTATACATAGCCGAAACAAAGAATGCTGATTTTGTGGATGGCAAAATGATCTTTCTTCAAGGGAGTCCCACTTTAGATGAAATAGGAGGGGTTCCATTAGGCCGGCTTTCTGGAATTGTTGCTCATCACGTTCCTAAATATCTTTTGAAAAATAGACTGCCTAGCATGGCTACCAATAAAATTGAGGATTGGGATACCAAGGTGAACGGCATTGTTGATGAAACAATTGATGCAGATATGACAGTAATCAGTGGAATTCCTTCATGGATTCAGATGTATTTTGAACGCTTGAAAGAAAAATCTGGTAAAGCAACCATCAAAGAAATTTTCCCAAATTTTTCATTGTTCGTATTTGGCGGAGTCGATTACAAGCCATATCAAACCATGCTCAATCAATTAATCGGAAAAGAAATTGCTTGTATTGAGCTCTATCCTGCTTCAGAAGGTTTTATCGCCTATCAAGATTCGCAAAAAGAACCTGGTATGCTGCTAAATTTAGCCTCAGGTATTTTTTACGAATTCATTAAATCAGACGAATATTTCGACGAAAACCCACAGCGACTCACCATAGAAGACGTAGAAATGGGAGTAAACTACGCCTTAATTTTGAGCAGTAACGCAGGGTTATGGGGGTACAGCATTGGTGATACTGTTAAATTTGTTTCAACCAGCCCTTACCGAGTAGTGGTTACTGGCAGAATTAAGCATTTTATTTCGGCATTTGGCGAACACGTTATCGGAAACGAAGTGGAAGCAGCCATTACAAAAGCGAGTTTAGAAACAGGTGCAGAAGTAGCAGAACTTTCTGTAGCTCCAATGGTTAACCCTACCGAAGGATTACCCTACCACGAATGGTTTGTTGAATTTAGAACTGAACCTAAAGACCTTGAAGCTTTTGTAAAAATTATGGATGAATCGATGCAAGATCAAAATATCTATTACAAAGACTTAATTGACGGTGCTATTTTACGACCTTTGGTGCTCACTCGAATAAAACCCAATGGCTTTATGGATTACATGGCTTCGATGGGGAAATTGGGTGGACAAAACAAAATTGCTCGACTCGTTAACGATCGCACGGTTGCAGATAAATTGAGCAAATACATCATCGAAGATTGAGTAAAGATAAAAGACATATTGCAATTCTAGGATCAACCGGATCTATTGGCACACAAGCACTAGAAGTAATTAAAAGTCAGCCCGAAAAATTAGAATTAGAAGTACTAACAGCTGGTTCGAACATCGAATTACTTGCCCAACAAGCGAAAAAATTTAAGCCCAATGCAGTTGTAATTTCCGACGAAAGCAAATACGAAGCGCTTTCGGAAATGTTAAAGGACGAAGATGTAAAAGTATACGCTGGCGAAGACGCTTTAAATCAAATTGTAGGCATCGAAGCCGTCGATATAGTTTTAACTGCTATTGTTGGTTATGCTGGGCTTAAATCTACGATGTCGGCCATATTAGCTGGCAAAACGATTGCACTTGCCAACAAAGAAGCACTTGTTGTGGCAGGAGAATTGATTACCTCGGTGGCTCGCGAAAAAGGGGTAGACATTTACCCAGTAGACTCTGAGCATTCGGCTATATTTCAGTGCCTTACAGGAGAAATTTATAATCCAATCGAAAAAATATACCTCACAGCTTCTGGTGGACCATTTAGAGGTATGAAAACCGCCGATCTTAAAAATATTACCAAAGAGCAAGCACTAGATCATCCCAATTGGAGCATGGGGGCAAAAATCACAATAGATTCTGCCACCATGATGAACAAAGGGCTTGAAGCGATTGAGGCAAAATGGTTGTTTGGTTTAAAGTCCGATCAAATAGACATCATTGTGCATCCTCAATCAATTGTTCACTCGATTGTTCAATTTGAAGATGGATCAATGAAAGCACAAATGGGATTACCTGATATGAAGCTGCCTATTCAATATGCTTTTTCTTATCCGCTTAGATTAAAATCGGATTTTAAACGATTAGACTTTAAATATTTTAGCCAGCTAACCTTCGAATCGCCCGATCCAAAAACATTTCGTAACCTTGCACTGGCGTACGAAGCCATGGATAAAGGGGGTAATATTCCTTGTGTTTTAAACGCTGCGAACGAAATTGCAGTAGAATCGTTTTTAAATGATAAAATAGGGTTTTTGGCAATTTCTGAAGTAATTGAAAAATGCTTAGAAAAAGCTGAGTTCATTGCAAAACCATCATTAAACGATTATATTGACGTCGATTTCGCAACAAGAGCAATGGCCAAAGAGCTTATTGCAAAAGAAAGTTAGTACAATATGGAACTGTTTATTCAAATATCTCAATTTCTCCTAAGTCTGTCCATATTGATTGTCCTACACGAATTAGGTCATTTTATTCCCGCAAAATATTTCAAAACCAGAGTAGAAAAATTCTATTTATTCTTCGATCCCAAATTCTCGCTATTCAAAATAACTAGAGGAGGAACAGAATACGGAATTGGCTGGTTGCCACTAGGAGGATATGTGAAAATTGCTGGGATGATAGACGAATCTATGGACAAAGAGCAGATGAAAAAACCACCTGAGCCATGGGAATTCAGATCTAAACCTGCTTGGCAACGACTAATTATTATGATAGGTGGTGTTACTGTAAATGTAATTTTAGCCGTTATTATTTATTGGATGATCTTTTTTATCGCAGGATCGACCTATTTGCCTAACGACAGCTTAACAGATGGAATTTGGTGTACCCATGATTTAGCTACGGAAGTAGGTTTTAAAACTGGCGATAAAATAATTTCGGTAGACGGAAAAGAAGAGAACCGCTTCAGCAGAATGATGAATAAAATCTACGTTGGAAAAGAGGTTTTAGTTGAACGAGATGGTAAGCAAATGCTTATAGAACTGCCAGTTGATTTATTAGGCAAAATAAGCGAGGCGGAAATTAAAGGTGGGTTCTTCAATTTCCGCATGCCTTTCTTTGTTTCCACGCTTGTTGAAGGATATGGAGCAGTTGGTTCTGGAATTGAAGTAAAGGATAGAATTATTGGTTTAAACGGGAAAGAAATAAAATATTACGACCAGTTTAAACAAGGTGTAGCAGGCTTAAATGGACAAACTGTTAAAGTTACGGTTGATAGAGACGGTGAAGTTTTTAACTACGATGTAAAATTGTCTGAAAAAGGAATTGCTGGTTTAGGATTTGCTGGTGTTAAGTTAAGTCAGTTAGAAAAATTAGGAATGTACAAACTAAACGTTCAAGAGTACACGCTACTAGAAGCACTTCCTGCTGGGTTTAATGAAGCAACCGAAACACTCGGCGATTACATTAATGGATTAAAGAAATTAGCAAACGTTGAAACAGGTGCTTACAAAGGGGTAGGTGGCTTTATAGCAATTGTTAACATTTTTCCTGACCATTGGGACTGGTTGGTTTTTTGGAAGCTCACAGCATTCCTTTCGTTGATGTTGGCAGTTATGAATTTACTCCCTATTCCGGCCTTAGATGGTGGACATGTGATGTTTTTACTTTATGAGATGGTAGTGCAAAGAAAACCCAACGAAAAGTTTATGGAATATGCCCAACTTACAGGAATGGCAATGTTATTGCTACTACTTTTATATGCTAATGGAAACGACGTTGTTGGACTTTTTTAATAAAAAGAAAGTCTCTTTAATTTTACTGGCCTTCGCGCTGGTCATCTCTTCTACCTCTAATATTTACGCCCAAAGTATTTCCGACGATTCGTTGGAGCCTGTTGTAAACGAAGATACTAAATATCAAAAAATGCTTATTGTTCCGTTTGAAGAGCGCATGTATTTTTCGAACATTGATGGCTCGCTTGCCAAAATGAGCGGCAAAACGTCTAACGAAATCCGACAAACTTTTAGATACAACTTGCAGTATAGTCTGGTTATGCAAGTAAGGGCACACTCGTCGTTAGGTGTTGTATCGCTTCTTAGTAGTGATAAGGTAGAAATTCAAGAAGATTTGGTGAACGTATACGCCGCAATTGGCTACGAATACAAAGATATGCCAGTAGTAAAAGACACTACTACTTCTGGTAAGGCAGAAAAAACCGTTGATAACATTAAAGCGAAATTTAAATCCTTTAAGAAAAAAGATAAAAAGCAACAGCCTACAAGTCATGTTACCAACGGAGAACTTACTTCTGTAGTGGCTTATAATACTGAAAAATACATGGCAACTAAGATTGTAAACCCAGAGTTGCTAGGTTACTTACAAAGTAAATACGAAGCTGAATTGTTTCTTTTTATTAATCAGATAGATATTAAAGCTGCTTCTTTAGGACAAGAGGAAATTTGGAGCGGTTATGATGACAGAGAAGTGAAGGTTCACTTTACCATCATTAATTCGGCTGGGAAAGTAATTTTATCCACTGCCTATAAATCTCGCTTTTCGTCTCAGGTAACCGATATGAACGAAATAATAAGCGAATGCATTGATGACATTGCAAAACAAATCGCAGTTAATTCACCAAAGAAATCTGCTTCGGATGCAATGATCGAAAAACTAGAGGACGATCAAGAAATGATGGAAGACCAGAACATTTTAGGCGATTAAGAGGTAAAACACCTTACGTCTAACCTAATCCCATTTAAATAGTAACTGGTTAGGCAAATATTGTTTATGTGGCGTTATTTAAAAATTATTGCACTTCCTCTTGCAATGCTCCTGTTTGTGGACATCAATTGTATCCCCAGCAATGCTACCGCACAAAGAAAAGACGCCTACATCCACATAGGCAGCATTAATTTTAAGTTGCTCGAACACCTCTTAAAAAAAGAAATAGACAGTGTAAGAAATTCCAAAGGACTTGGGATCTTGATGAATAATGATATTCTTTATCAAGCTGCTGCAGATCATGCCAGCTTTCTTGCTACCCACAAAGAGCTCACACATTTTCAAGGTGGTAAGAAAAAAACTCCACAAAACAGGGTAGAGTTTTATGGAAGTAAGTATTTCTTAGCGCGCGAAAATGTGCTGTCGGTTCCGGTTCATATTCCAATAAGAGATAACTATAAACCCAAACCAGTTGCCCAAGTATTCTCTTTCTACCAGCAAATGGCCCACGAAATGATGCTGATGTGGGTTCACTCAAAAAAACATTACGCCAATTTAGTAAGCAAAAATGCATCTCATACTGGTGTTGCAATTGCTTTCAATAAGAAAAAAAGTATGTTTTATGCAGTAGAGGTAATTGCAGTTACGCCACTTAAATTTATCCCGGTAAAAGACCTTAGCTTATTTCCTTACGCCAAACTTAAACCTTCGGAATTACTCCAAAAAGAGCAACCTATTGAGATTTTGCCATCTCCTTACGCTGGAAAATGGGATTTAGTACCAATGAAAAGCTACAACAAGATATATAAGCATCAAGAAATGGCGAGTAGCATACAATACATGAACAGTATGATATTGATGCCTTACAAAGTGGCAAAAAAAATGCTGAAGGGTAAAAATAGTGGGATGATTTTCGAAAGTATTTCGCTAGAAACTTATCATTCCGATAGCCTTTTACTTCAACCTGCCAGGCGAAATGGAGGTTCTTTTTTTAACGGAGTTCCTAATAAGCCAAGGTACAGTAAAACGCTTATGGAAGAAGGAAAAGTAAATTCTGCATATGTTTACAGAAGAATTTTAGGGATTAAAACTTCACTAAAAAGAAGAATCGAATTCAGAATTTACACAGATAAAATTGATCCCAACAAATCGCTTAACCTCATTCTATTTAAAAACAATCAGGTCTTTCAAGCGCTGGAACTGCATTCCATTACACCTCAGCTTTTCAATTTCCCAAAGCCCGAAATGCCTTTTGTGGATGAATTAAAATACATCGATTTCCCGCCTAAAAATTTAGAAGAAGTAATTAACGATACGCTCGATTTTACCATCTACTTTAAGCGAAACGAACACGAGGTAGAAGAAAAGAGTTTGAAGCCAATCATCAGCCTTTTTAATACAACAGGACTAACCATTAAAAAGGCTATCATCAACGCATATTCCAGCGTGGAAGGCACCGAAAAGATAAACAACGAACTTTACGTTAAACGAGCGCAGCATTTTATTGAGGCCATGGAACCGTACATGGAATCTAGCTTTAAAGAAGATCTTACTTCAGAAGAAAATTGGGAACTTTTTAAAGATCAATTGGCCAAATCGAACTTTGCCTTTTTGCTTAAAAAAGACAAAAAAGAAATCCGCGCTTATGTTAATGCCAATGTTAACAACGCCGAAATAAGCGCAATGCTTAATCAACAGAGGTATGCTCACGTTACCTTAATTACCAAACAAACCAATATCGATCACAGCCAACAAAACCCGGATGAATTAATTAAAACACTCATCGACTGGTTCAATTATAATGTTGAGCATAAGGATGATGGTAAAAAAGTAAAGATCAAAACTTTAAAAGATCTAATCGCAATTCAAAACTCTTTATACAGTGGATATAGAAATGGTAAGGTAAGTGATGCTCAAATTGATAAATTGAATACTTATCTGCTTTCAAATGATCCTTTAAGAGAAATTTCTAGAGCAGCCCAAATAAGGTTTAACGAGATAATGTTCAACCGTTTGTACCGTAAACCATTCACACCAGATACATTGTATTTTACCCAATTACAGGAGTTAGGCTACACCAAAATCATCGGAGCCAATTTCGAAAAGATTGTTTTACCGTCTAAATCCTACAAAAAAGCAACGTTTAACAATCAGGCATTTATGATAAATAATATTGTAAAATATGAAGAACTAATCGGTTCGGATGAATTCTTAAAATTTGCCAAGCTCAGTAATGCCAAGTCGGAAGCAAGCAGGCAACAAGCCGAAAAGCAACATTACTTTAATACTGTTTACCAATTTCTAGATCCTCAAACATTAGGAAAAATAACTGCTTTAGACAGAATTCCAGAATTATTAAAAAGTGCCAAAAAGCAAAAAACCGTTAGATCAAAAAGAGATTCACTTAATGCATATTACCATTTAAACCGAATTGAAGAACTATATAAAGCCTCAGTTTTGGCACTAAACAGCACCACAATGGAATCTGTTAATGAAGTTTACAAGTATTTTGTTAAAGGTAAATCGCTGTCGGAAGATGAAAGAATAAAGTATGCCGTTTACTTTTTTGCTTTTAAAACAGACAAGTGGATCAACGAACTTCTTGAACCCATTATATTCAACAAAAGCCCTAACCACAAGGCTTTAGCGTTGTATATTAAGTATAAAGCACTGATGGCACTGGAGCCAGAAGCCCTTTTTGAACTTTATGAAAATGCTCGAAAAATTCTTTCGAAAAAGGAATGGTGCGATATATTTAACGGCCAAGACCACGTACATGCGCACATATTAGAACAGGGTAAGCTTAGAAATATGTACTGTACTACGTGCGTAAATAAAAAATAGAAATAAAAAAGGTAAACCTCTTCCGCAATTATCCCGTATACCTTCAAACCCGTAACAGCATTAAGAAATTTGAGAATAAATCACTTGAAAATCTACGCGAGAAATTAACAGTTCGTTAAAATCTCTGTGTAGGAACTTGAAAATTTAACTTAATGTCGATAAAATATTTAACGAGAAATTTAAATAAGACGATATGCTCATATGGAGTATTTCTAGTCGTCTCTTTCATTACAGCACTTAACGCAACAGCTCAAAAAGATCAGGGATTTCACAAAATTGGAGAATTCGGCGACCTACACGAAGGCTGGGCAATGGTATGGAAAACCGACAAGGTTGGATTTATTGATGAATCTGGCTTAACGGTTGTAAAACCAATCTATCATTCTATTGATGGTTTCGATGAGTATAAAGAAGGTTGGGCCTTAGTTAGAATAGGCGATAAGTTTGGTTTTATTAATAAGGAAGGCTATGAAGTAGTGCCTTTAAAATATCAACAAATTGCTGCATTCGATGATGGGTTTTCGTTGGTTCAATTAGGCGATAAAGTTGGTTTTATCAACAAGAAAGGCAATGAGATTGTGCCTCTTAATTATCATTCCATAGAACGTTTTAACGATTATCAACCCGATTGGGCCTTGGTACAGATCACTAATAAATCTGGATTTATTGATAGGTCTGGTAGAGAAGTAGTTAAACCAATCTACAATGAAATATTTTCATACGGAACTCATCATGACGACTGGGCCATGGTAAAAATTGCTAATAAAATTGGGTTCTTAGATTCTAAGGGCTACGAAGTTGTTCCCCTGAAATATAATGGGATATGGCAATTTAATGATGGTAGAGCAGTGGTATCGGTAGGTGAAAAACTAGGGATGATTGATGATAAAGGAAACGAATTTGTTTCGGTTATTTATAGCGAAATTAACAAATACGGCGACTATAGAGACGATTGGGCCTTAGTTAAAATAGGAGACAGAATTGGCTTTATTAATAAGATTGGTGAAGAAATTGTACCGCTTAAATATTATTCGATCGATAAATTTAACGACGGACGTGCCAAGGTGCACCTAGGAAACAAAGAAGGTTTTATTAATGAAAAGGGAACCGAAATTGTAAAGCTACTTTATAACAGCATCGAGAAGTACAACGATTACCAAGAAGGCTGGGCAAAAGTTAGAGTTGGGTTGCATTATGGCTTTATTACCGAAACTGGCGAAGAAATTGTTAAACCTCTTTACAATGTTATCGAACCTTTTGATCAATACAGGGAAGGGTGGTCTAAAGTGATGATAGGCGATAGATATGGCTTTATGGACGAGAAAGGCAAGCAGGTTGTACCGGTTAGATACAGTGAAATTAAACGCTTTGATGAAGGCAGGGCATTTGTGTACATTGGTAAAAAGGTAGGCTTTATAGACGATTTCGGACATGAAGTTGTACGCCCAAAATACGATACAATAAGACCGTTTAAAAACGGTAGAGCCGAAGTTAGACTCGGCAACAAAGTGGGCCTCATTAACGAAATGGGGAAGGAGATCGTTCCGCTTAACTAGCTCAATATCATCTAGTATTATTCTTTTCAAGTTCGAATCCTATCGGGGTCACGTAGTGGTACATTGCCTTACATGAGGGGTTACAAAATAGTTTACCCTCTCTTCCTGACAATTTTTCTTCGTAATAATTGCAGTTTTCGGTACTCATTATTTCCATAACCGTATTGTTTTCGTAAGTTTTACGTATAGCTTTCGAACAAACGTACGAATAAGTTTGATTGGTGAATATTTATCTGTTAGTTTTCAAAAAAAAATGAATTTCCCTTCAAAGCACATCACTTTAAAACATCTCTTAATTGGTGAGGTTAAACAAATTGGTATGCAGTTTTACCCTGATAAGGTTATCCATAGTTTGTTAAAAGGCTTACCAGATATTAAGTGGAGTAATGCTTATGGAATGGCTTATGTGAAAAACCACGATGATAATTTGGGTAAGATATTTAGCACATTTAAAGGTGTAGCTTGGGTTAATTGTAATCACTTTTTTGTTAACAAACCAATAAGTAAAAAAAACGGACCG
>JABSPQ010000032.1 GCA_013214205.1 Flavobacteriales bacterium | reverse complement strand
CGCAGTACGAACACAATAGCTTTCCAGGACGAGGCAAGCCCAGAATGACAGATAAAGAAAGAAAACTAGCAGTTTTAAAATCAGAACTAGCAGATGTTCGTATGGAACGGGATATATTAAAAAAGGCAATCGGCATCTTCTCCACGAGCGACAAGAAATCTTTACGTTCATGAAACTTCATCATCATAGATTTCCTGTTGGGAAAATGTCCCAAATTTTTGGTGTAAGTGAAAGCGGTTATTACCGTTTTTACAATGCAGAACCATCCGCTAGAACAACTGAAAACATAAACTTACAGCAATCAATAAGAAGCATATTTGACAAGAGTAAACAGACTTATGCTTCACCAAGAATGCATGCCGAATTACAGCACTTAGGATCTACCGTTTCGCGCCCACGTATTGCTAGGATGATGAGTACAAACGGTTTTCATGCTATAAAGCCTAAGAAATATAGAGTAACAATAGACTCTAATCATAAATACCCTATTGCTCCGAATGTACTTGACCGTAAGTTCACAACCACCCGTAGTAATGAGGTTTGGATATCTAACCTCACTTATATCAATACAACCAGTGGTTGGTTATATTTAACGGTCATCATTGATCTTTTTGATCGCAAAGTAAGGCTGGTCTATGAGTTATGATATGACCGCGGAGAAGACTGTGAGTGAAGCGTCATCACGAATAGGGTAACATTCAGAAAGCAATAATCGTATTATCACTTATCGGAATTAGAATGAATATCTAGAATTCGGTATATAATGTGTGTCTAGAATTTGAATTCTTCTTTAGAATTCAGGTAATTATCTTTCGTTTTAAATTAATTTATATGATTAGAATTCTCGCATTTGTCTGTATGTTTTTCGTTGGAGTTAGCAAATTGACTGGACAGACTACAACGATTAACGGATTCATCGATTTTGGAATAAACTTTAATCCAAACAAAGATCAGTTGGCATTTATTCTTGGAGAACAAGATTTATTTATTAATTCAGATATTACAGATAAGATATCTTTTTTAGGAGAAAGTGTCTTTAAACATAATAGCTCATCAGGCACTAAATTTGCTGTGGCATTGGAACGTGCAATTGTAAAATACAATTATAAAGGGAATCATAATATATCCATAGGAAGATTTCACACCCCTCTAAACTATTGGAATGATAGTTACCACCATGGAAGAGTGTTCTTTCCAACAGTTGGTAGGCCTGAATTATTCAATGAACATATAATCCCAATACATACTTTAGGCTTTTCATTCTCAGCCGCCAACTTAGGAAAATTGAGATTAGGATATGATGTAATGATAGGTAATGGTTTGGGGTCTAATTCTGTTAGTGATAACGACAAACATAAATCATACACATTTGCAACACATATTAAACCAATTGACAACTTAAGGTTAGGTGTTTCCGCTTATTTTGATAAAATTACTGAAGGATCTACTTTGACTGACGAAACCGTTTCTCAAAGTGTTATTTCTGGTTCGGTTGCATATTTCAAAAAACATGAACTTTTAGCTGAATATTCTTACGCCACCAACACAACTGACTCCCTTGGATCTCAGACAACAAACGCATTATATGTATATACTGGTTATAGAATAAAGGACATTATTATTCCTTATGTTAGGGTTGATTTTCTAGATTTCTCTGAAAATGAAATGTTTTTTCATGGGCAGAAAATCAACGCTTATTCTTTTGGATTGAGATATGAGATGAATTACCTCACTTCGTTGAAGTTGGAGTATCAAACTAAGAATACCAATTACAGTCCTGTATGGGATCAAATGTTTATCTTTCAACTTGCTTTAGGATTTAATTATGATTAAAGGATTATTAATATATGGAATTAGTCTAATGACATTTACAATTATGTCAATGGAGAGCCAGAACAGTTTTGTTACACCTTTGCAGTTGTCTGTTATTGTTAATTCTGAAACTGCACCAGAAACTCTAGATATGAAAGGATTAAGAAGTCTTCTTAAAGGCGAAAAGCAAAGATGGGGTGATGGGACTAAGATAACTTTGGCATTAATGAAAACAAATACAGATATTGGTTCTGATATGACTAAGCGCGTTTTTCTGATGACAGAAAAGGAATTGAATAAATACTTTTTGGCGAAAGTTTTTCAGGGCAAAATGAGCTCACCCGAATTCTTTGATAATGAAGAGGATTTAAGGAGTTATGTTAAATCAACAAGAGGAGCAATTTCAGTAATTGAATCTTTAAATTCAGATGGATTTAAGACAATTACAATTGACGGAAAAAAATCTTTTTAGTAAGAAAGATGTGCGGGTAAATACAGTTCAAAATAAAATAATTGCGGTAACGGTTGGTATTGTTCTGATATTTTCACCCTTTTTATTTTATTATTTCCCAAACAAGCAGAAAAACCTATTAATTACTGAATATAAAAAAAAGGTTAGTAATATCGCCACAACTGTGGCTTTAGGCGTTAATATTTCTTTACAAGAAAAAAGTTTTCAAGGTGTTGAAACTTCTATGCAGCACGCTAAATCAGATAAGAGGTTAGCATTCGTTGCACTGGTTCAAATTGATAGTACATTCAGTGAAGATGGAAAATTGACATTAGAAAAGTCGGAGTTCAGTATCTACCCTCAAGATTACGATTTTGATATGGAAACAAAAACTTCCGACTCGATTATTGTGAGCAAGGCAGTACTTGATACAGAATTCTTGTCTGGTGAAGTAGTGGTTGGGTTTTCTTCACAATACATAAACGACACAATAGCAGGGTTTATATTAGAGTCTTTTATTGGTAGTTTGCTATTATCTCTTTTGGGGATAGGTATGGGAGTTTATTTAGCGCGAACAATTTCAAAACCGATTTTAATGCTCAAAAAAGCAAATCAGCTAGTTGAGGGTGGAGATTTGCTACAATATGTTCAAATTGAGAGAAAAGACGAAATAGGTGATTTATCCGAGTCTTTTAATTCAATGGTAAGGCAGTTAGATAAAACAGAAAAAAAGTTAAAACATCAGAAGGCATTAGTAGAAGAGAAGAATCGAGATATGGTCGATAGCATTGTCTATGCTAAGGAAATTCAAGAAGCTATACTTCCTTCAGTATATGAATTACACGAATGCTTTACAGATAAGTTTGTTTTGTACATGCCTAAAGATATTGTGAGTGGAGATTTTTATTGGATGCAAAAGGCAGGTGGTAAAACCCTCATTTCAGTAGCAGACTGTACAGGACATGGCGTTCCTGGAGCGTTTGTATCTTTAGTAAGTTGCAACGCCCTTAACAGTAGCGTAAAAGAACATGGGTTAACCCAGCCCGCCGAAATATTGAATAAAACAAATAGTATTATTCGTGATCAATTTGATAAGAACGAGGAAGGGGCTGAAATGCGAGACGGGATGGATTTGGCACTCTGCAGTATAATTAAGGGCGCTACTTCTATTGAATATGCAGGGGCATTAAATGCTTTATGGATAATCTCTTCGAAAACGCCTATTGATAATGGAGTAGAAATGGAGGTAAACATCAGCGAAAGCGGGTGTAACTTGTTTGAAGTAAAAGCAGATAAACAACCTATTGGTCGGCATATAAAACAAAACCCATATACAAATCATAAATTAGATTTAAACAAAGGTGATGTAATTTACATGTTTAGTGATGGGTTCGCGGATCAATTTGGTGGAGAAAGAGGAAAAAAACTAAAATCAAAAGTGTTCAAAAAACACTTAATTAAAATTTGGAATAAGCCTCTTAAAAAGCAAGGACAAATTCTGCAGGACCTTATTAACAATTGGATGGGAGACAATGAACAAATAGACGACATCTGTGTTATTGGTATCAGAATTTAAAGACTTTTTGTGCTGTCACCATCAACTGGAACAACGGGTTCTGTCCTTTAGATTAGCAAAGTAAATATTTAGAAGAAAAGATAATATCTGTATGAGAAGTTTCTTGTAAGGTTCTCATAACTTCTAATTTTACTTTAGAAATAACTTATGTTGCACTAAACACCTTCGGTGTAGCTTTTGAAGTTACGAAAAAGAGTCTCATAACTAAAAAACAAATTATGAGAACAGAATCAACAGCGAACTTATCGTTCGATATTACCAGAGAATTAGACTTGTTAAGTAAACGTATGGCGGTGGCTAACCGCTCTACATCAAGTATACAATGCTAT
>JABSPQ010000318.1 GCA_013214205.1 Flavobacteriales bacterium | reverse complement strand
GAACTTGGAATAAGAGCAATTTGACTTCGGTCGTTTCCTTTTATATACTTCATATCCTGAAGATACAAAACATCAAAATGGGGTAAGCAAATTCATTCTAAAGTAATTAACAAAAAAGCTGGGTTTTTAGACAGTCTGACGTATCAATAAACACATTGTGTTTTATTGACGGTAAACTCTATTGTTTATATCTATTTCATAGCCGATTTGCAGTTATTATGGGAGCTAAAAGGGGGTATTGAACTTGTATGATTAGGAGATGTTGTAAACTGTTTATTCCTTTATTTGTCCAGAAATATCTTCTGGCCAAAGAACTTCTTGACCATAAAAGCCATCCTTTTCAACTCCACCTTCTTCTTTTCCCTTTTTAGTGGTATACCAAACATCATCTTTCTTATACATTAGCTTATTGTCTACAAACCATGAGTTGACCTTCCTGCTACTAATTCCTGTTTTTTGAGATAATTCTTTTGTCCGAAGTAATTTAGCTTTTTTTGTATTCTTAATTGGCTGAGAAGAAACTTCTGTCTTTGGCTTAGATTCGGGTTGTTTCTTTTTGTCAACTTTCTGAACCGAAATTGTTCTGTGTTCACTTCCTCTTTTAATCCTGTCTACCTCTTGTGCAATTTGTTCATAAAGTTTTTCGTCTTTTTCCTTCGATACATATATGCCCATTTCGACATTATTTTGTTGAGAAAACATGTACAAATTCATGGAGGTAATAATTGCTTCTTTCTCGTTAAAATAGCATTTGGCATGCAAGTCCTTGTGAAACATGAGTTTAATTCCTGGCATTGAATCCAGCCATTCACTGTCTGTAGGGTTAATTTCTGATACTTTCCCATAAATCATAACAATATCAATGGAAAATTTATGTCTATCCTCAAGCGATAGCTTAAGTTGATTGTTCAGTTGTAAATAAGGACTTATTAAATATAATTTGTCATCAGCACCATCAATAAGTTTTTTCAGGTAGTATGATACACCTTGGGTGTCTAGGAATTCTGCCATTCGTATAAGTTTTATTTTTAAAGTTGTTTACAACGATCAATAAATCATCTACTTAAAATTAATATTTATTCTAGCAGATTGCCATTTTTATCATAATAGTTAAATATTCCTGATTGAACATTCTCCTTAAATTCTATTAATGTTTTGAGAACTCCATTGGAGTGATACTCTTTGTGTTCTCCATGCCATTTTCCTTTCTTGATTTCACAACTAGATTTCAATTTTCCGCCACTTGAATAATGCAACCATGTGCCATGGGGCTTTCCTTTCTTGAATTTACCACTTGCCATTAAGGTAGAGTCTTGGTAATAAAATTTATAGTTTCCTGATTTTGTACCTCTTTGGATATCAGCATACTTTTTAATTATCTCAATATCATAATTTGGGGTTTTAGGATTCCATTTGACAATGAAGTCTCCGTATTGGACAAAGTATAAAGAATCAACTGGGTAATAATTGTTAAACTCTACTTCTGAAAGCTGCTTATTGCCATGCAATAGTTCAATGATGATAGCTTTGCTATGACCTCTTTTCCCAAATACTACTGTTCCACCGACATGAGGAAGTCCTTCAGGGTTTGGAGCTGGTAAATGCTTGTCTTCGGTAGGTTTTGTCGACGAAATAATTTTGCAAATAAAAAAAGATTGGATTCTAACGGATGTTAATTTTTCCAGTAGTGTCCTGCGATCAGGCATTTTACTGATGTTATCTTGAGCAGAAAGGATCTGATTGGATGCACAGAAAAAAATAAATGATAGAATTAGCACTTTCATTTTTACAATATTCTATTTATTCCAGTAACAAAGTCATTTTTTCCTCCATTTGCCGGATGTCTAACATAGGCAAAATCAATTCCCAATTCCGTTAATCTGGATTCAGGTTTTCGTCCTACCGCTACAATCTTTTCAATTGAAAAGATTGTAAGGAGTTGTTCTAAAACCTCTCGTCCTAAATTCAATTCTGCATTATTTGGTGTTCTATTGCTATTAGGATCGTTTTCTTGATATGGATGAAATGGGAATATGTTCCATATTAATGGTTTTCTTTCAAAAGATTCTAGCTCATTCCAAACTATCGTTGCTGATATTTCACTTTCCAACTTATCAGCTGAATTAATGAATTTATAATCTTGTGAACTGAAAAATGAATTTGCAGCTACCATTTTTTCGCTTGTAAAAGGAATCCCTGTAAGTTTACATCCCTTATATCCTGGAGCTTCTCCTAAGAATAAAACTTTAGGGCTTGTAGTTTTCATCTTTTCAAGATAGAGGTTCAAATTCCATCGTCTTACTCGACTTTCAAAACTGTTTCCCCTATAAAGGTTTTCAGATGTACCTAACTCTTCATTCATCGAAGTTGAAATATTGTTAATGAATAAATCTATTTCTGTCATGTATTTCTATTTGATCAAATTCAACAATAACCAATTTTAATGTCCAATATTATTTTGCTTAAGTTTTTCAAGAAGCTCGTCCTCAGTCATTTTTGAATTGTCTTTCCAATCATTTAATAGTTCCTTATCGATCAATGGCATGGTCTCTAATTCCACACTTTTAATCGAATGACCTTCCCCTTCAATAAAGGTAGATTCCCGTAAGAAAATTTCAGCTTGATCAATTAACATTGGAACTTTTTGCATTTCCTCAGAATCAGTGGTCATTTGATCATCAAGAAAATGATATGAATGAATAAAAGAACTTAATTCTATTTGTAAAGATTTCGACTTTTTAAAGTCAAAATAATTAGTCTCCATCCCATTTAATTTAAATACTGCAACGATAAATTTTTGATATTTTTCCTTTAACACTCCTACCTTTTTCCCTTGTTTTTCAATTCCATTTTTTGGCTTTGAAAGCTCAATTAATTCCAAGCGGTCTTTATCTGGAATAGAGGCTAATACTATATCTAGGTCTAATTTTTCAAGGGCTAGCCTAGCTTCCAAACAGGCATAAATTAAATAGGAACTGTTTTTTTCTTGAATAGCGAATTGCACAAGTTTTTGTGATTCGATCATTAACCAATCACTTCTGTTAATTCTTATATTACTATTATGGTTCATTCCTTTGTTACTGATTAAGTTGCAAGAACAGCACCTTTCTCATTATGCTGTCAACGTGTAATTTACGATTGATAATTCGATTTTATCACTTCATCCCGTCATCCGCAAATGAATAAGAATAGAGGTTGGGTTGACATTCGACCATATAACAAGATGATGTTACTTTACAACCTCTCAGGGTATGGAGGCCTACCCAACATTTGAATAATGGTTTTAACCTGTAACGGTGTAAACAGTCTTCCAAAAGGTTTTCCTACCACCTTTAGCGCGGGTTTAATCCATTTATTAAAAGTTTTGATGTTGACACCGTAAGCTTTTGCCAGTTGAGTTTTTGTAAGCGGTGTTTGTAATTTGAAATTGGGATCTGATTGCATGTTTCTAAAACGAAAATGGCTCCAAAAAATTGCTCGTCTTTTCCTCTATCATCTTAGAATTGTGCATCTCTCGAACATAGGGGCTTGTTCCAATCTGAAACAAGGTACTAACAAGCACCTACCGAGTACCAGATGAGCACTATCAAGGATCTAGCAAACTATTACAACGTTTCGTGATGCCTGCTAATACCGGTTAATACCTCTGCAAAGCACTGTTTTACAATAGGAATAAGGCTTTTGTATATAGAAAACTATATAAAAAGGATAAGGTGAACATATAAGTTACTTATTCAAAACAGGCTAATCTTAGGTAATTCGTTATCGTTTAATTATATATCTCTTAAGCTAACTTGCTGAGATCATACAATAAACACTTGCTTTTCCTTAAATTCACTCAAGCAACAATTAACCTTACACGTTATTAATAAATGTCTCTATTTCAAAAATCGGTACTCAATAAGCATCTAGCAGCGCAAAACAAGGAAGCTGTTGCTAAAGCATACAAGATATTCACTAAGTACTTCCACGATCCTGCTATTCAGCAGAATATTAAAGAAAGTAAGGAAGAACAGTTTCAGGCAAAGTTTCTAGATGAGCTGTTCGTAACAGTATTGGGATATACAATGTATCCTAAAGAACCGCATAACCTTGTTACAGAATTCAAAAACCTTAAGGGCGCAAAAAAAGCCGACGGTGCAATATTGGCAGATGGTAAAGCCATTGCGGTTATCGAACTAAAAGGAACAAAAACCAAAGACTTAGAATCCATTCGTCAGCAGGCTTTTGATTACAAATCACATCATCCAACATCTAGCGATCAAAAATTACGTGGGTCCAAGGGACCCCACTAATTTTATCGCTTTGTTGCACTGAACAGCCTACGCGCTAATCAGATTATTATTAACCGATTACCCTATATGTATTTTCAATAATTTGGTGTTAGT
>JABSPQ010000317.1 GCA_013214205.1 Flavobacteriales bacterium | reverse complement strand
TGACCAAATATCGGCAAATACGAGCCTGAAGTGCAGTTCCTCGCAAGATTTTATGATTCCGCCTATTTTGGCGGATGAACAAAATATTATTTTAACTTAAAATGACCAGCGCTGGCACATTTTACAAACATCGGCATAAAAGTCACCTTCGTTTGTTCCTCGCAAAGCAAAGGTAGAACAGAATTTTGTAAGTTAGCGAAAGCTAAAAATAAAAAGTCCGATTAATAGGGGGATAGACCAAAGTTCATCAAATTGAATTAAAACTTCAAAACATTACAGGACTTTGATAATATATTCGAAAGATTTAGTCAGATAAGTGTAAACAATGTTTAAATTAATAACGGTAGAGGACTTGGTTTACCTATTGAAAAATAACTTGTTGAGCTACTAGGTGGTAGAATGGGAGTTGAATATGAAATTGATAAGGAATCTACTCTTTACTTTACAATCCCTTATATTGATGTTGAAGAAAAGACAAATTTCAAGGTTCACAACAAAGACAGAGCTGATGGAGAGAGCGACGTAACCATATTAATTGTAGAAGATGAAATCGACAATTTTATATACCTAGATACCATTATTCAGGAATATGACTATAATATTTTACACGCTAAAAACGGAGTTGAGGCAGTTGATTTATTACAAAATAAAAACACGATCGATTTAATTTTAATGGACATTAGAATGCCGCTTAAGGGAGGCTTTGATGCTACTATTGAGATTAGACGAAAAAATGAATCCATCCCAATTATAGCCACCACAGCTTATGCCATGGCCAAAGACAGACAGTTGGCTTTTGATTTGGGTATTAATGATTATTTAGAAAAACCTATTTCTGAAACTGCTTTAATGGATACTGTGTTCAAACAAATCAGAAAGATTAGAAGGAAGCGACTAAAGAAATAACGAGTTAACAATTGTAACCTCTACCCTATTCTATTGCAATTGAACCAATGTGTTGATTGCACAAAATCAGATTTTAATATTTAATCAAGGTGCTTTTTTACCAAGCTTTGAAAGATTGTTTGAGCCGCTATCCAAGGGATCTCAGACATTAAAACTACAAACAAAACCTCTGGTCCAAAAAACTGAGAGGCCAGTAAAATCATCAAGCCGTTGTTCATGTTGCCAAACATTAACGCGTTGGTCCACTTCTCGCTTTTATCATCGGCCTTTAATACATATCCCAATACAAATCGTGCGCAAAACAACAACGACATCAACATAATTACATAAACCGTATGCAAACTGAACAAATGCTTGTACAAATGTTCTTGATTAACCGCAATTACAATTCCAACAAAAATGGCCATGTCTACACTTCCTATACCACCAGAAATTTTGGTGAAGTTTTTAGTGAATGCTTTAAAGAAAGTTCGAAACAGAAAAGCCAATGAAGACGGTATAAAAACCATTTTACCCAGAAAGATCATCATGTCAACTATCGATAAATCCAAGGTAACATTAAACAGGTACTTAGTGAGGAAAGGCAGTGTAAAGGGCAATAAGATAGATGTGATAACCACAAATACGGTAGACCACAATATTCTTAATCGAAGAAAACTTGCCAGCATGGGTGTAACTACAGCACCAGATGTGGCTGCAATTAAAAACAAGCCCATCCTAACGTGATCTTCGAGCGGAAACGAAATTAAATAGAATACAACGGGCTGAATTACGATGCTAATAAGCGAGAACAGAATAAGCTTGCCTATGTTTTTTTTGATATGAATAATTTCTTCGAAATCTATTTTGAGGCAGCCCAAAAAAAGCGCAAACATCAAAAACTCACTAGAAAAATATTTACCCCACAAAAAAGATTGAGGAAAGCAAAACGCAACAACCGCAAATAGTAATAGGATTGCTCCAAAATTCGATTCTATGAATTTAGCCAATTTCATTGGGCAAAGTTATTCCGTTTTAATTTTGCGCAAAGATCATAAAAAGAAGCGTTGAACTTATTAGATTTCAGAAGTATTGCACCAAGAAGGTTTTACTTTATTTGGTCTCTTGCTTGATAATCAATTTCATTTGAATCATCT
>JABSPQ010000316.1 GCA_013214205.1 Flavobacteriales bacterium | reverse complement strand
TAAACTCGATAAGAATAGTTATAACATTGGCACAGGTTTTTTATTTTCATCTCAAGATGCTGAGTTCGCTTATAGTTTCGGAATTCGATATCTGCGCTCACTACTCGAAGGGCACTATACAAATACATATGCATGGAACGGCGCCGCAATACACGGTGTTACTAGCGATACAAAATTTGAACAAATCGTAAGTTATGGCGCGGGTGTTGGGGTTGAGTTCCATTTTCGATGGCCTATCCATCTTTATGTGGATACGGGTTATAGATATTCCAAAAGCGAAAAAGAGAATGTGATAAGTTATGAAATACGTCCTACCGTAAACTCTGCTTTGAAATATCAATGGTAGTTACCGTAACATTTATCTGCGATTTGATCTAGATCATAGACCTGGTTCCAGATTAAGTTATTTTCATGTTACAACGACCCAAACGATGAATAAACTTTTAATCCTCCTCGTATTATTTGCAGTGAACTCTTATTCAAATTTGGGTTCAAATGTTATGCTTGGTCTGGGTGAGGCTCCTCAAATGGAGTTGCGCGATGTTGGTGGGTCTGCAGCCTATCCTCAAGTTGGGTTTAGTCTTGAGTATCGCACAAAATACATAACTCCCTTTAATGAAGTTTTGATAGGTAAGTTCAATTCTGGGTTCACCTACGAAAACTATTTTGGTATACAGGTCGGTAAAAAGATTTCCTTTATAAAACCAAGTCTAACGTTTGGTGCAGGTATCTAAAGTGTAAATACCCAAGAAAATATACGGGGTACAGATGATTTTAATCACCCGAGAGAGACTTACTATCCTCTAGGGATTGGAATTAGAATTGACATTTTAAATAAATTCTTTGCTGAATTTGAAATAGAGCGCCAAGTAATTTCAACCGCAGGCGTTGAGACTGTCGAAAAACCAACATCCTCCCTTCCTCTATACATCATTCTAACTATATTTTAAAATACCCCAATTCACCAACCCTAGAGGTACCTTATTTTGGCTAAATACAAGGATTATAATTACGCTCAATCGGTAATGGTTCCTGTTTCTCTAGAAGAACAACTTGTTCCAGGCACATTAGAGCATTCTATTCACCATATTATAGAACACCGATTTGATACTTCATCCTTTAACAAAAAATTTTCTAATGATGAAGTAGGTCGCCGCGCTTTTAACCCCAAAATTTTATTAAAGATAATACTTCTAGGGTATTCCCGTGGCATAGTATCATCACGCCCTTTGGAGCGAGCTTGCCGTGAGAATATTATCTTTATGGCTTTGACCTGTGGACAATCACCTGACCATAGTACCATAGCGAATTTCGTCTCATCAATGGAGAATGGCAATTCTGCATAACAGAACCCTAATCAAACGGAGTTTGAAGGGTCTGTAAAAATAAGTGATGTATTTACTCAGGTTCTATTGGTGTGTGCAGAAGAGAATTTATTGGGCGGGACTCATTTTAGTATAGATGGTTTAAAGCTGCCCTCTAATGCCGCTAAAGAATGGAGCGGAACTCACGCCGACCTAAGAACTAAACAACAAAATATTGAAAAGAAAGTTAAAAAGATGGTGAAAGAGCACCGCATAAAGGACAAACCCAAAAAGAAGTCCATAAAAGATGATGACAATGATAATTTTAAAGACCGCATCCTTCGGCTTGAAAAAAAGGCTAAACGAATCGAGAAGTTTTTATCTGAGAATGAACATAAAATTGGACACACAGGCAAAGAGATTCAGAGCAATGTAACTGATAATGAGTCAGCAAAAATGGCTACTTCCCACGGAGTCGTTCAGGGTTATAACGCCAATGCAATGGTAGATGAAACCCATCAAATTATTGTACAAGCAGAAGCTTACGGAACGGGTAGTGATGGAAAACTAATGAGACCTATGCTTGAAGGAGCGAAAAGAAATTTTGAAGAAATAGGGTTTGGAGAAAATTATTTAACTGAAAGAGTTATAAGTGCAGATACAGGATACTTCAGTACAGAAAATTTAGAAACCTGTCACGAGAAAAATGTGGATGCTTAC
>JABSPQ010000315.1 GCA_013214205.1 Flavobacteriales bacterium | reverse complement strand
CGTCTAATTGAGGAATCTAACAAGAAAATAGCGCAATAAATGGCGTTATGCTCAAATATTAACAGGTTGAAAGATCAATATTGAGCAATATTTCCAATAAATAAGTCTATAATTCATTTGTTAGGCTTTTGCAACGGTCTTTACTCTCTATTTTTTTATCTCCACCCAACCCACTAAATAATTATTGACATGCCGACATGTTTTAAATTATCCACACAGATAATTATCATACTTTCAACTATATAGCTATAGATTTGTTTTTTTTCAAAAAACTAAGGACCTACCCTAGGGTTTAGTACGTTCTTATGGATATATATTAAGAATCCTGCTCTCGTTTAGGACGGGATTGGTTTTAAATATAAAAAAGGCAGGAAATTTTAAGTTTTAAGGAAGGAAGTTTTAAAAACTACCTAATAATTGTAACAGAACTTTTGAGATTATATGTTTCGCCGGTGCAGCCTTTGCCAGTAATGAGGTAGAAGTAAACGCCATCGGGCACTTCTTCCCCTGCCATTGTTCTAGCGTCCCAACCTGTTTCTGCTCCGTGCCATTCGAAAAGCTTTTCTCCCCAACGATTAAAGATAACCCCTCTAATTTCTAATAACCCTCTGTGAGTCACCATAAATTTTTCGTTGAAATCATCTCCATTGGGTGTAAATACATCTGGCGCATACAAGGTGTCTTCACAAATAACATGAATTTGAACTGTATCTAAATCTTCGCAGAAACCATCCCTACTAGCTAAAAGAATAATTTGATAGTCTTTAGAGGTAACACTTTGATAACTATATGTTGGATCGGTAAGTGTGGAGAAATTTCCTCGATCTCCGAAGGTCCAGAAATAGGTATTTGCCCCCCTACTTCCATTAATAAAGTCGATTTCGAAGGGTGAGGTTGAAGTGGCGCCGTCTAAAGGATTGATAATAATAGCCTCTACTTCTTCTGGATTGATAATGGAATCTCTTAACGCAATGCTACAGCCGTTATCATCTGTAATTATTACGCTATAAACCATTGTATCTAAAGCTCCACATAGCGAATCCCGGTTTTGAGTAATAGAATCGTTACTCCATAAGTAATTATAAACTGCTACTCCACCTACTCTTGCCGGTGTTCCTCCACTCGGATTAACGCTTATAGTACCATCGCAATCGTTAAAACAACGTGGCTGAGTTGAACCTATGGTAGATACTAACTGAGTTGGTTCTGCAACTTCTCCTTGCCCTGTAATAGAACAACCGTTATCGTCGGTAATGGTTACGCCATAAGTTCCTGCAATTAACCCACTTATTGTTGCAGCTTCTGTATCACCATTGCTCCACAAGTAATTATAATCACCAGCTACGGTTCCTTCGGTAGCGGTTGCAGCAATTGACGCCAAAGCATAGCCATAACAAATATTGGTATCGTTGGTTACGGATAAAGTTAATTGGATAGGATCTTCTAATACAATAACAAGTGGAGAACTGCACATTTCTGTATCCGTTATCGTAACTGTGTAAGTGCCTTCGCATAATGTTGTTCTGTCTTCGTCGGTATCTCCGTTATCCCATTCAAATACATAACCTGGTGTGCCTCCTGATCCCGTAATTCTTATTCCTCCATCGCAAAAACCTGTACAACTGGGATTTATAACGGTATCCAAATTGATTACTGGAGCACCAGGAACTAAAAGCGTATAAATCGCATCAGTAAAACAACCATTAAAATCGGTTACTGTTACGGTATAGATACCCTGATCTAATGTTATCGCTTGTGTACCAGTTTCTGTATTAGAATAACTCCATTGATATGAATATGGAGAAGTTCCACCCGACGCATCGGCTGTTAGGCCGCCATCCCCTTCTTCACAACTAGGGTCTATTGGATCGATTAACACAAGTGTTAATTCGGTTGGCTCAAATAAATATGAAGAACAATTCATTTTACATCCATTGTTGTCGGTAACAGTTACTCCTTGTATTCCTCCATTTTCCCCACCTATATTATCGTCTGTTTGGCCGCCATCCCATTCATATGAATAAGGCGAAGTACCTCCTGATG
>JABSPQ010000314.1 GCA_013214205.1 Flavobacteriales bacterium | reverse complement strand
TGAAGATTTAGAAAATGTAAAACTTTGGCTACACAATTTTGTTAGAAATAATCTTTCTGTAGAAATTGTTAAAAGTATTACTCATAATAGCTTTTTTTTAAATGACTTTTATAGCGTGTTTTGAAATTAAATTGGTATTACCTTGCTTTCAGATGGAATGCTTTCTCCAATAAAAGCGACTAAGTTTTTGTGTGCGTTATTATCCTGCAACATTAAATTATTTCCTTTAACGGCTGTTAATCCTACATTAATAGATAGAATAAGCGTTATGAAGTACTTCGATTTAGATTTATCAAATGTTTGGATCAACAGTAAAAACAACCAATAATAAAAAGGTACTACATAAATAAAATAGAAGCCACCCTTAACAAAGAGATGCAAGAAGGTGGGACCTAAAACGAATAGGATCTTTTTTAATGTGTTTTCGTCTTTCCATATTTTTTTAAATGGAACGAAAAGGCTGTTGCAGCGGTAATAAGGATAAGAAACCATCCGTAAAATGGAACTAACGCAAATGTGCGAATTGTGAATGTATTGTATGTTTCGTTGATGGAAACCTAGTAGTTGTAGGTGTTTGCGTAGCCATCGAATGCTCAAAAAATCCAGATGCTGTATAAAGTGAGAATGGGAGCCGACCACAGCACTATGTTTTTAATTCCTGATTTTAATATGGGTAAAGCGACAAATAACAATACAAACGTGCTTCTTGGCGAAGTTAAAAGTGCTGACACGCCTAGTGTTGCTGATAAAAACAATAAGTATTTGTGTTCTTTTTTTAAGAAGTAAATGCTGGCAAGCAATGATGAGCCTAGAAAAAAGATGGCCATAGAATCCATACGGGCTTCGTGCATGTTGTTTTGAAAAATGGGATCGAACATGAAGAGGATTCCGAATAGATTGGCCCAGTTTTGATCAGGTTTTACTGAAATTATTTTTCGGAAAACTAGCAGGGAGGCGATACTGAATATTAATGTGGTAATTCTGAATTGGAAAATTCCATAACCGAAAGTGTTGGTAAAGAAATTGGTGAACCAGAAATATATGGGGTCGAATATATTGTAATTGTTTGCGATGTCGCAGTAAGGAGCAATATCGGGGTGGAACTTGCCCGTATTTGCGTAAGATTGTGTGGTACCCAATAATTGACCTTCATCCAGCCATGGGGTGGTGTTAGTGCAAGAGTAAATAAATGATAGGTGGTGTAAATTGAGAACAGAATCCACCAGAATCGATTTTCTAATAAGCGGTTCATAGTGGTGCTTGGTAAGTTTTGTCTCCCTTTTTAGATGCTTGGAATGCCGGTACTTTTAAATTCAATGGCTCCTTGTGGTTTTCTTATGGTTTTTACGTGTTTATTGCTTCTTTTCTTATGACCACCGTAATTGTATCCTCCAGCTCCTTTTTTACCCTTACAACTGTAAAGTTTCGCAAGTAAAAATAGGGTTACTATGTAAACACATTTTGACTCCATTATTAAGCTTATTGTGGAGTGCAAATATAGCTATTTGATTTAAAACAAGGTGAATGCAGCTTTTTTGCTTGATTAATTCCATGAAATTATTTCTTCTCAATTAGCTGTGAATTAGTGGCTAATAGAAGTTTCTGGCTTTTGCTCAATTGCTTAATCCTGTATTCTTCCTTTAAAGCCGCCGATTTATCTTCTACTTCCCAATATGATATCAACACAACAGGGCCACGTCCTCTGGTGTATTTAGCACCTTTGCCTAAATTATGTTGCGCAATTCTATTGTCCAAATTGTTGGTGATCCCTGTATACAGTGTATTGTCGGCGCATCTTAATATGTAAACTACCCAAATCATGCTGAAAAGTAACTAAAAATCATCTTCTCAAATTCGAATACTATATAATAGCTCACATTTAGCTTAAATACAGAGTTGAATAGAAGTAGGTAGAAGCAGTGATGTAATACACATTGTATTAGTATTTATCGCTGCGGTGTACGCGGCTAGGGCAGAGTAGGTTGAATTTGAATTATTAAAGTGCTATTATAGGTATGGTTTTGTATGGGTAATTATATCTACAAATGCTTATAAATATGGCTTTTCGTTGAAGCCATACTAAAAGAATTCATTACATTTGCGCGAGCAAAATTCACGTTGTAAAACAACGACAAATCAAACGCATAATGAGATTTAAATATTTCTTTACAGGACTATTGGCAATTACACTTGCCTTAACCTCTGTTTTGTCTTTTGGACAAGCAAACCAAACCGATGTTTACCTTACAGTTTTTTTGAAAAAAACATCGTATAAGAAGCCACTAGAGTTACTTCCTGATTATTTCAGGGGATTAGAAGGTGTTCAAGAACTATCTGGTGATAGAGTAAAACTTTACGTTTTTGGAAATGTAGAGAGTATGAAAGAAGCCAAGAAGCTGATGAAAGAGGCTGGTAAAGCTGGTTTTACGGCTCATCGTGTAATGGGAGTTCAGGATGGTAAAGAAATTTCTACAGACCAAGCAGAGTCAATTATAGCAGAACAAGCTATGTCGGCAGAATCGCTTGCAAATAACACTGGACCAACTAAAGCGCAAATTAAAGCGAAAGAGAAAGCAGATAAAGCAAAAGCGGATGCAGAAGCATTGGCTTTGAAAGAAAAGGAAGAGGCGGAAGCACGAGTTGCTGCAATTACAGCAGAGAACAAAGCACGAGCAGAAGCCGAAGTCGCAGAGAATACAGCAGCTTTAGAAGCTAGTGACGCTACTGATGATGCAGATAAAGCAGCAATGCAAGCAATAGAAGCTGAAGACAAAGCAAGAGCGGAAGCAGCAGCATTGGAAGCAGAAGACAGAGCTAGAGCAGAGGCGCTAGATGCAGAAGATCAAGCAAGAGCAGCAGCAGCAGCAGCAGCAGCAGCAGTGGATGCAGAAGATCAAGCCAGAGCAGCAGCAGAGGCAATGGATGCAGAAGATCAAGCTAGAGCAGACGCTGCAGCAGCGGAAGCAACGGCTGCTGCTGCAGAGCCAGCAGCTCAAAGCGGACAATCATCGGAATTAACCGAAACACGACCTACTATTACTAGTACGCCAGAGCCTACTAAGCCAACTTTTGCTAATCAGGTTTATATTGGAGATGACGGTAAGTATTTTGTACAAAAATCGTTACCTATATACTTATATTTTGCTACTGCACCAGGAGGCGAAATGCATGAGCTGAAAAGTAAATCGACAGCGAAGTATGCTAGCCCGATGTACTTAGATGCAGAAGGTCACAATACATTCAGATCACCTTCTTGTGTTGATCCTACTACATTAAAAACAGTATATCCTTTACAAGATGTTATTTACGACATTTATGCTGATGGATTGCCACCACAAACAAGAGCTACACTTTCTGGAGCTACAAAATATGTATATAGAGGAGATGTTTTCTATAGCGCTGGTTTAACTGTTGAATTGAAAGCAAATGATGGAATGTCTGGTTTAGATAACATTCATTATGCGTTAAACGGGAATTACCAAAACTATTCGAGTTCAATTAAATTGAATAGTGATGGTACCAACACATTACACTACTTCTCTAACGATAAAGTAGGTAACTCAGAGAAAACACATTCTAAAACGTTTACTATAGATGCTTCAACACCTAAATCTGCATACAGCATAGTTGGTGTTAGCTATCAAGGAAACATTGTAGGGCCAACAACTAAATTTAAGTTGAGCAGTTCGGATAATTTGTCTGGAACTAGAGGCATCTATTATTCATACGATGGTGGAGCGAAGAAAACGTATAGTAAATCAGCTGTTAGTCCAAACTTTATGAAAGACGGATCGCACACATTGGCATACTACGCAGAGGATAACGTTAAGAACAAAGAGCCAAGTCAAACTTTTAGCTTTTACTTAGATAAAAAGGCGCCAGTGGTATCTACTGAGATTCTTGGAGATGTATATAAAGGTCAATACACTTATGTGTCTGCTAGGTCTAGATTAAGTATTACAGCAACTGACAATAAAGCAGGTGTTGAATCTATTTCTTATAATACTGACGGAACAGGCAAGAAAACTTATAGCTCGCCTATTAGCTTCCCAGACAAGAAAGGATTGCATTACATAGCTGTTAGAGCAGTGGATAATGTAGAGAATAGAAGTGGTAAGAAAACCAAAGCTATCTACATGGATAATAGAACTCCTCAAACGGAAATCGATTATGCTAATCCACAATTCTTTGCGAGAGATACTTTGTTTATCTGTAACAGAACTAAGGTGAAGTTAATTCCTAGAGATGCTGAGTCGGGTGTTAAAAACTCTGAATACAACATCGATGGTGGATCGTTCCAAGAGTACGGTGTATTTACTGTTAAGGACGAAGGGTATCACACAATTAACTTTAGAGCAATTGATAATGTGAATAACCAAGAGCAACAAAAATCTAGTAATGTATTTGTTGACAACACTGGACCGGTGATTTACTCTAACTTTAGTATTAACTCTATTGGTACTAAAAAGAAGAAGGGTAAAGATCTTAAGGTGTATCCTAACTATACTAGAATGTACATTGGAGCAACCGATGCACACGTTGGTACAAAAGCTATCTTCTATTCGTTAGATGGTGGAAAAACGTTTAGAGCATACTCTAGCCCGCAAACACTTGATATCTCTGAGCAGAAAACGTTTAAGAATAACAAATTCTATTCTGTTATTATCAGAACAAAAGATATGTTGAACAACGAAAGCGAAACTACTATTGAGTTTTACGTTGGCGACAGAGGAGATTGATTCAGTTTGAATTAAAAGAAGAGGGAAGTTGAATAATTCAGTTTCCCTTTTTTTGTGCCTTTAGTTTACCCGCAGGGAGTATTTGCGTGCGTAGTTAGCTAAACTATAAGTTATACCAATTAGCAATCAAATCCGCCCACAAAAGCGTCAAAAAAAAGTTTATCATTTGTTATGCTTAAAATTTTCTCAGTGGTCAGGTTATTTTTAATAAAATCATGTAACCATAGTTTTACATTTTCTAAATTT
>JABSPQ010000313.1 GCA_013214205.1 Flavobacteriales bacterium | reverse complement strand
GTGTCCTGAATACTTAATACTACTCGACCTCTTGTGGCGATACCGCAAAAATCAGTAATCTGTTTTGTAATTTCTTCTTCTTCAGTGGTATTATCGTTTCTTAGAAAACGATACCAAGCTTGTTGACTGGCCTTATCATTTGATATTTGACGGATTGAGTGAACACATTTGCTAAATAATTCACTGATCATCTTTTTCGCCCGGAGCTGTAACCTACGATCTTCAAAGCATCCTTCAAAATCTATTTCCATTTTGGGACTACAAGCTACTCAAAATATCTGTGTATACACGGTAGCTGTTTAGAGAGGGACCGAGGGAGAGTCACAGGATACCGCAGGACAGCATGTGCTCCTTTTCAGTTATTTTTGCTAGTAACCAATCCAACAATTCAATTGAAATATTCAGCCTTACTCCTCTCTACACTATTCGTTATTTCATCGTGTGCAGACACCGAAACAACCTCAGATAAATCGGAAACAACTTCACAGCCTACCGTACAAGAAATTCTTAACCAAGATAAAAAGCCGAACATCATTTTCATTCTAACCGACGATCAACGTTGGGATGCTATGGGAGCCAATGGCAACGACATCATCAAAACGCCATACATGGATAAGTTGGCCAACGAAGGAATCAACTTTAAAAATGCATTTGTTACCACACCAATCTGCGCTTCCAGTAGAGCATCCTTAATGACAGGCATGTTTGAAAGAACACACAATTTTACGTTTGGTAAGCCTAAGCTTGATAACAGATACATGTTTAACAGCTACCCGTACTTACTTAAGCAATCTGGATACGCAACAGGTTTTGTTGGAAAATGGGGAATGCAGGTTAATGAAGGGATCCAAGATTCTTTGTTTCAATTTAACGAGCAAGTTTGGTTTCCTTATAATCATTTTATTGATGGAGATTCTGTTCACATTGCAGACATCCACGGCGACCATGCAATAGACTTTGTAAAACAGAACAAAGACAAACCGTTTTGTCTTTCGTTTTCATTTTTATCACCTCACGCACACGACAGCGATCCAGAGCAATATTACTGGCCCGAATATGTGGATAGCATGTATGCTGATGTTGAAATTCCTTTGCCTGCTACTGCAAATCAAGCTTTCTTCGACACACTTCCTGAATTTATGAAAGTAGGATTCAACAGACAAAGATGGTTTTGGAGATACGATACAGAAGAAAAACGTCAGCACATGGTGAAAGCCTATTACAAAGTAATTTCTACTGTCGACAGTGTTATCGGAAGATTGCAAGCTACTCTTGAAGAAGAAGGAATAGCCGACAATACGGTAATTATATTCATGGGAGACAATGGCGCTTTCCTTGGAGAACGTGGATTCGCAGGAAAATGGACCATGCATGAGCATTCTCTTAGAGTACCAATGATGATTTACGATCCAAGAATTCCAGCATCAGAAAGAGGAAAAACGTATGAAGAGATGGTTCTAAATATAGACATCACTCCTACTATTCTAGATATTGCTGGTGTTGATATTCCTAAAAACTATCAAGGTGAAAGCTTAACCGATTTTTACAGCGATGGACCAAAAGATTGGCGTACTTCAATTTTCACCGAGCACTTAATGGAGAATGAAAACATTTTTCAAACCAATGGTTATAGAGATGATACTTGGAAGTTTATCCAATACGACAACTACGATTACATTGAGCTTTACAACCACAAAGAAGATTTTGACGAAACGGTTAACTTAGCTTATAATCCAGATTATGCTGATATGGTTAAGAAATTCAAAGGGAAAAATGATTCAACAATTGCCGCTCTCATTGCTCAAAGGTATAGCGATCAAATAATCGTAAAAGAGCCGAAAAAATAGTTTCCCAAGATGTTAATTAGCAAAGAAAACTTCAATAAACAACTGGACAACAAACAGGTTGATTTATTTACGCTCAAAAACAGCAATGGCTTTACAGCACAAATTACCAATTACGGAGCAAGGATTGTAAGTGTACTTGCAAAAGATAGCCAAGGCAATTTCGATGATGTTGTATTGGGATATAACAACATTGATGATTACGTCAATTCGGAGCAAAAATACATGGGAGCTACTGTTGGCAGATATGCCAACAGAATCGGTGGCGCTCAATTCAGCATAAACAACCAAACGTATAAAGTAGCGAGTAACAAAGGTTACAACCATTTACACGGAGGTATAGTTGGCTTTAATGCTAAAGTTTGGGATGCAAATCAGATCTCTGAAACCAAAGTTGAACTCTTCTACCTATCTGTTGATGGAGAGGAAGGATATCCTGGTAATTTAACCACAGTTATCACATTCGAAGTATCGGAAGAAAACGAATTAAAAATCAGCTATTCGGCAACAACCGACAAAGCAACTGCGATTAACCTAACCAACCATTCGTATTTTAATTTATTAGGAGAAGGCAAAGGATCAATCAACGATCACATCATGCAAATTAATGCTGATGGTATTACAGAGGTTGTGGCAGGTTCTATTCCTACGGGTAAAACCAGACCTGTTGCTAACACAGCATTCGATTTTAATGAGCCTACCGTTATTGGTAATAGAATAAACGACGAAGACGATCAGTTAAAAATTGGTAATGGCTACGATCAAAACTATGTTATAAACGGAACAGGCATGCGATGTGCTGCCATAGTTACAGAGCCAATAACAGGCAGAACACTTGAAGTGATTACAGACGAGCCCGGCATGCAATTTTATGGTGGTAATTTTCCTGATGCAAAAACGCTTGGTAAAAGAGGCGATGTATACAAATTTAGATCTGCGTTTTGCTTAGAAACACAGCACTTTCCTGATAGCCCTAATCAACCCAATTTCTCGTCTACCATATTAGATCCCAGCGAAACTTATAAATCAACTTGTATTTATAAATTTGGAATAATAACCAACGATTAGATTCTGCCTAAAACAGCTAATTATGAAGCATTTAAAACGAACCGCCCTACTCTCTTTTTTTGCATTAATACTTGCAACCGCATCCTTCGCAGAAGTTAAACTCCCAGCAATAGTATCATCCAACATGGTGCTTCAACGCAATACAACAATTACGCTTTGGGGTTGGGCAAATGCCAAAGAAGAAATTACCATCAAGGCTTCTTGGCTTAATGAAGAGATTAAGGCAACAGCAGACAAAGAAGGCAATTGGAAAGTAGAAGCCAAAACAACCAACACTAAAGAACCACAAACAATCACAATCAAAAGCGACGAATCGAACATCTTATTAGAAAACGTTTTACTAGGTGAGGTTTGGTTATGCTCTGGGCAGTCTAACATGGAAATGAAGCTGAGCGGCAACCCTGGTCAACCAATAATTGGTTCTCTAGATGCCATAGCAAATGCCAACAATAAAAACTTACGGATATTCACCGTCGAAAAACTAGGAAGTCTTACGCCGGAAGATACTATTGGAGCTCACAGAAAATGGCAATCCGTAAACCCTGAAAACGTAAATGAATTTAGTGCAATAGCCTATTTCTTCGGACAGCAACTTCAAGAAATACTAGATGTACCAGTTGGCATGATTCATTCTTCTTGGGGAGGTAGCTTAGTAGAAGCATGGATGAGTAAAGAGGCCCTTAGCCCGATTCAACCAGGTAACTTAGATAGTGTTGACCTTGAGCGAGGCAACCGATTCCCTGAGGTTTTATTTAACGCAATGATTAACCCACTGATTCCCTATACAATTAAAGGAACTTTGTGGTACCAAGGTGAATCTAATAGAGAGACTCCAAATGAATACATGAAGCTCTTCCCTGCTATGGTAAAAGATTGGCGTACAAGATGGGGTATTGGTGATTTTCCTTTCTATTATGTGCAGATTGCTCCGTTCTGGTATAACGAGGACGATTTCAGCTATCCATGGAATAGTGCATTTATTAGAGAAAGTCAATTAAAATGCTTGGACTTAATTCCTAATTCTGGCATGGCCGTAACTTTAGATATAGGAGAACAATATTGCATTCACCCACCAAAGAAAAAAGAAGTAGCGGATAGGCTCTTATACATTGCCTTGAACCAAACTTACGGAATCGAATCAATCAATTATTCAGGACCAGTGCATGATTCAACCTCAATATCTAGCGATCGTGTTACAATTTTTTTTAAGCATGTAGAAAAAGGATTGTACAATATAGAAGGCTTTGGAAAAGAGATTAAAGGATTCGAAATTGCAGGCGAGGACAAAGTGTTTTATCCCGCAACGGCAAAAATTTTCGGAAGATCGAAAGTGTTAGTTAAAAGCGATCAAGTAAAAGAACCTGTTGCTGTGCGCTACGCATGGAGCAATTGGGTAGAAGGAACTTTATTTAATGGCAGCTTACTCCCCGCTTCTTCTTTCCGAACAGACATTTGGGAAGATGCGACAAGATTAAAAAAAGAGAAAATAAGAAAAAGAAAAGAAAGAAGTACAAGGCTTGGAATGTTTTAATGAATTTAAATTCCTTATCAAAATTAGAAAATAATTTCTAATTTCGCCGCCATTAAAATCATTCATACAAATAATTAAATCAATCGAATAATGGCAAAATTTAAATTTAGTCTCCTAATTAGCATAATACTTGGGTGCTTAATTCTTTCATCATGCAAAAAAGAGGGCTGTATGGATTCCGCAGCAACAAATTATGATTCGGAAGCAAAAAAAGATGACGGCACTTGTGCTTTTGAAGATGCTGACAATGGTACTAGTACTCCAACCAACTACATTAAAAGAGGCGACGATTATTATGAAATAACTGAAGCAAATATTGTAGCAGGATTATATGACGGAGGTCCAAATTATTATATCTCTATCTTTTTAAATGATGCGGAATCAAGTTTTGCGCAAGACAGTGATAATCCAACTGCATTCTCTGGTAGTGGGTCAGCTGCTTTCATTCATCTTGCAACAACCGATTCATTAGAAAGTGGAACTTTCACTCCAATGGGTGGATGGGCAGCAACAAATAGCTTCGATTTCGACAACATAAATGATAGTATTTACGATCACGCTTATTTGTTCGACCAATACACATATCTTGAAGAAGAAGACGTAGTTTTTTCAACAACTATGGGAGCTACACCAACATATTCCGTTTATTTTAAAGACGAATATATCGAGATTAACTATTCAGGTGCTATGACCTTTATTGTTGATTAACTGGATCAGAATAAACCTTAAAGGATTTGCTCAATTACAAAAGCTGTTGCTTGGGTAATTGAGCATTTTTTTTGCTTCAATTCGACAAGCCCTTTCGCTTAATCTGGCATTGAAAGCTTATCAACACCATCAGGAGTAAAATATTCAATCCCTGTAATCCGTTTGCCAGTTGCGTCGGTTGTAAACTTCACACTATACGCAGGCCAGTTAAAAAAGCCATAAATTTCATCTGTTATAGGATACATTTTGTAGTCGCCATCATTCGGAATTTCCACATAAATAAATCCATCCTCATATTCAAACAACCATTCATCGCCATCTAAATCGTAGTTATTTCTAAGGTCGCCAATAAACCCTACAGACTCATCAAACTCAAATAAATCATACGTTACAACGCTATCTTCCTTAATAAAATTTACATCAAAACCATCTACTCCACCTTCCGAATTAAAATCGAATGTAAAATGGCGATTACCTCCAAAACCAACAAAATTGATTGAATCCGTGGGTGAAATATAATATGGAGAATCATCAGCTAAAAAATAAACACTTACCAAACCTTTGTTCTCCAAAACAAATACCGTGTCTACTTGTCCTCCAGTAATAGCAACATATCTACCTTGATATTCCTGAATCGTTCTTTTAGAAATATGATTCATCACTTCCTTAACACTTTTTAGTTTCGGTAAAAAAGCATTGGTAATCGCACTATAATCATTTTCAATTAAGATATCATAACCAGCATGATGCAAAAATTCTCCACCCATTTCCCCTTCATTAGACAATACAATCATAAAATGCTTATTTGTAAGATCTCGAGTAATATGAGATTTAAAACCGAGCCAACTACCGCTATGTTCAGCCAATTTATTACCAGCATACTCAAAAACCGACCACCCAAAGCCATAATCACCAACAGTGCCATCATTTAATACATAAGGTTCAAAAGCTTCTTTTAAAGTTTCTTTTTTTACCAAAACCTCAGTGTAAAGTGCTCTATCCCATTTAAACATATCATCTATAGTAGAATACATTCCACCATCACCATAAGCATTATAAATGTTATAATCGTTTTCAGTAAACCCTCTATCACTATCTACAATATCAAACCCGTAAGCTCTGTTTTTCATTTCAACAAACTCATCTTCACCTAATGGAAATTCGGAATTCGACATTCCGATTTTATCAAATATATGCTGCTTAACAAATTTTCTAAAAGGAACTTTAGCAACACGTTCCACAATAGTCGCTAAAATCAAATAACCCGCATCACTTTGTGCATACTCTTCACCTGGTTTAAAATATGAATCCAGCGGGGTTTTGGTCATCATTTTAATTACATCCTTATTTGAATAATATTTATTTGCAGGCCAATTATCATCCATAACGTCACCATACCCTCCAATACCACTAGTATGCCATAACAAATGCCGGATCGTAACATCATTATATTTTAGCTCGGGTAAATACTTATTAAGTTTTTCGTCGTAACTAAGCTTACCTTGCTCTTTTAAAATCATAATGCACATTGCGGTAAATTGCTTTGTCATCGACGAAATTCGAAATTTAGATTCGAGTAAAAGCGTATCTCCTGTTGCTATATTAGCATAGCCAAATGCTTTCCGATAGATTACCTTACCATTTTCTGCTGCGAGAACAACACCATTAAAAATACCTTCTCTGTGATAAAAACTAAATAGTTCGTCTAATTCAACCGACTTAGAATTAACTTCCTTCGTTTCTTTCGAACCCGAATCATGCTTAACTTCCTGGCCACATGAATACAAGATGAGTGCAATAAAAAATGTGAGAAACAAAGAGGCGGATGATTGATTCATTCTATCAATTATGACTTTATATTTACAATCTTCGATATTTAAAAATTATCTTCAAATTTACTAAAAAGCTTAAAGAGATTCAATTATTCTTTGCTATTTAAGAGTTTCAAGAACACTTTTCAGAACATTATACTGAAAAAGCACCAAAATCCCGAGCAGATTCTACAGGATAGAACAGGACGCTAAAACACTACTAAATAGATACCATTATATCTTGATATTGAACTACATTTAACCTTATCGAACACCAATAAAATAATGAGTCAAGGCAAGTTATTATTAATTCTCATCTCAATCACAGCAATGCTTAGCTCTTGCGGTTCACCTTCCGCACAACTACCAGAAAAGGTGAGTTACAATTTTCATATTCGTCCCATCTTATCCGATAAATGTTTTGCTTGCCACGGACCAGATGAGAACGCTAGAGCACAAGAATTAGGATTGCATACAGAAGCGGCATTATTCGCTCCCTTAAAAGACGACGACACTCGATTTGTAATCACTAAAAACAAACCAGAGATGTCGGAGCTTTACCTTCGAATAAGTTCTCAAGACACATCTCTGTTGATGCCACCACCAGAGTTTGGGCATACACTTTCCGAAAACGATATTGCATTAATCAAAAAATGGATTGAACAAGGTGCTACATACGAAAAGCATTGGTCCTTTATTCCTCCTAAAGAAACTGTAGTTCCCGAATCGAAGGATGAATGGGTTATGAATGAAATTGATCAATTTGTTTTAGCCAAATTGAATGAAGTTGATTTAACTCCTAATAAAATTGCCGATAAGGAACAGTTATTAAAAAGGGCATCAATGGACTTAACAGGCCTACTTCCGTCCATAGAATTACAAAATCGATTTATGGCCGACGATTCACCTGAAGCTTACGAAAAAGTGTTGGACGAATTATTAGCCGACAAACATTATGGTGAAAAAATGGCGGTGCATTGGCTAGACGTTGCACGTTATGCGGATTCTCATGGCTATCAAGATGACGGACTAAGAACCATGTGGCCTTGGAGAGATTGGGTGATCCACGCATTCAACGAAAACTATTCGTACGACAAATTTCTTACTTGGCAATTAGCTGGTGACCTTCTCCCAAACACAAACAAAGAAATGTTGCTAGCCACTGGCTTTAATAGAAACCACATGATTACTCAAGAAGGTGGTGTAATAGATGAGGAATACAGAATAGAATATGTAACCGACAGAACCAACACTTTCAGTACAGCATTTATGGGTCTCTCAATGGAATGTGCCAAATGCCATGATCACAAATTCGATCCGATCTCGCAGAAAAACTACTATGAAACGTTTGCCTTTTTCGATCAAGTGCCGGAGAAAGGATTGGTTGGAACATTCGACGCAAGTTTCGCTGATCCTCCAAGCATGGAAATTACAAACGAAGACATTGAAGGGCTCTTAGCGTTTATTAATAAGGCTCCTGATGATTCGGTTAGCGTAATGATTATGGAGGATTCTGTAGGAATTAGAAGTACCCATATTTTAGCCAGAGGAATTTATGAGAACAAAACAGACACAGTTTACATGTCTACCCCCGAAGCAGTACTTCCATTCGACACAACCAAGTTTCCCAAAAACAGATTGGGATTAACCCAGTGGTTATTAGACGATGAGCACCCGTTAACATCACGAGTATTTGTAAATAGAGTTTGGCAAGAAATTTTTGGAGCAGGCATTGTTAAATCGTCTGGCGATTTTGGCTTACAAGGCGATCTCCCAACACATCCCGAATTATTAGAATGGTTGGCATACGATTTCAAAGACAAAGGTTGGGACATCAAACGCTTGATGAAACAAATCATGATGTCCGCCACCTACAAGCAGTCTTCTGCTGTAAGCGAGAACAAATTGGCCATAGATCCAGGCAATAATTACTACTCTTGGAAAAGCAGAATTCGCTTTACAGCCGAATCGATCAAAGATTTAGCAATGGCGAGTAGTGGATTACTCAATGCTGAAATTGGCGGCCCTAGCGTTAAGCCCTACCAACCAGATGGACTTTGGGCAGTGGCTTCTAGTGGTAGAGGTATCCTAAAAGAATATATTCAAGACCACAACGAAGATTTGTACCGAAGAGGCATGTACACCTTCATTAAAAGAACCGTTCCCCCTCCTACCATGATCATGTTCGACGCCTCTCAACGAGGATTGTGTCAGGTGAAAAGGTTTTCTACCAACACACCATTACAAGCTTTAATAATGCTAAACGATCCAACTATTTTGGAGTCTTCGAGAGTGTTGGCAGAAAAATTAATGGATGATGAATCGAGTATAGAAGATAAAATCAAGAAAGGTTATCAGCTCATTTTATGTCGACAAGCTAGTTCTGAAGAGATTTCTCTAATGACCGATTATCATAAAAAACAATTAGAGAGATTTGAAGCCAATTCGGATCAAGCGCTTAAATTTATAACCGTTGGAGAATTTCCCATGGCCGAATCCAGAGACTCTGTTCAATTAGCAGCATTGATGCAGATGGTTCACACATTATTTAATTTGGAAGAAGCGATTACCAAGTCATAATAACAATAGGATATGGAAGACGAATTTCTTGAACACAGGTATAACATCAACCGAAGACATTTCCTCGGAAAAATAGGATTGGGCCTTGGCAGTGCTGCTTTAAGCGCTACCCTCCTTCCTAAATTATTTGATGGAATTGGTGGTGGTGAACAAGAAGCCTTGGCAGGCGTTACCCACTTTGCACCAAAAGCAAAGCGTATCATCATGCTTTTTCAAAATGGTGCACCTTCGCAATTAGAAAGTTTTGATTACAAGCCACTCTTAAATAAAATGTATGATCAAGACCTCCCAGAATCAATTCGACAAGGTCAGAGATTAACAGGAATGACCTCTGGACAAGAACGGTTTCCGTTGGTAGGTTCTATATTCGATTTTAAACAACATGGGCAAGCAGGCACTTGGGTAAGTGATTTATTTCCGAACATCGCTAAAATAACCGACGACATTTGTGTGATTAAAAGCATGCACACAGACGCCATTAACCACGACCCTGCATTAACTTTTATGCAAACGGGTTCTCAAATTGGTGGACGTCCGGGAATGGGTTCGTGGCTAAGTTACGGACTCGGTAGCGAAAACGAAAACCTACCTGCTTTTTGTGTACTACTTTCCAAAGGACAAGGAAACGGACAGGGTGTGTATTCAAAACTTTGGTCTAATGGATTTCTCGACAGCATGCATCAAGGTGTAAAGTTTAGCGCCAGTGAAGATCCAGTTCTCTATTTGAACAATCCTGATGGGATGAGCAAAGACGAGCGACGAATCATGTTGGATCAATTGAGCTTATTGAATCAAATGAATTACGAGAAGTTTGGTGATCCAGAAATCATAACAAAAATAAAGCAGTACGAAATGGCTTACCGAATGCAAACAGCCGTTCCTGAGCTTACCGATATGTCTAAAGAACCTGACCACATTATTAAACTATACGGATCGGATTGTTTAACGCCAGGCACCTATGCAGCCAATTGTTTATTGGCAAGAAACTTATCTGAATCTGGAGTTCGTTTTGTTCAACTCTACCATCAAGGTTGGGATCAGCACGCAAATTTAGTTGGAGATATGCCCGGACAGGCGTTAGATGTAGACAGAGCGTCGGCAGCATTAATCACCGATTTAAAGCAAAGAGGCTTACTAAACGAAACGTTGGTAATTTGGGGTGGAGAGTTTGGAAGAACCAACTACTGCCAAGGCACGTTATCAGAAACTAACTACGGACGAGATCATCATCCAAAAGCATACAGTATTTGGATGGCAGGCGGTGGGGTAAAAGCAGGAATGAGTCATGGCGAAACCGATGAATTTGGTTACAACATCGTTAAAGATCCTGTAAGCGTTCACGACTTACATGCTACCATTCTACATTTAATGGGATTAGATCACGAGAAATTAACCTACAAGCACTTGGGCAGACGTTTTAGACTAACCGATGTTGAAGGAGAAATTGTAAAAGACATATTGGCTTAACATGATTCAATTACAAAAGCTAGTCGCGGGCTTTATATTTTTCACTCTCTGCATCCTCACCTTCTTATTGGTGTTCGAAAGTTATGTAGACATTCCAAAATGGCTTTGGCCTTTGGGAAGAATGCATCCTTTGGTTTTACATTTTCCTGTTGCACTTGTTTTCTTATTAGGAATCTTGAGCTTTTCGAAAAGTAAGATTGAAGAAAAATCTTACGAAGGCATCCAACAATTCTTGTTACACTTTACAGGACTAACCGCATCTTTAACCGCATTGATGGGATTCTTTTTATCTCAAGAATCTTCTGGTTCCGATTTATTGGCCCTCCACAAATGGACGGGCGCTGGTGTAGCCTACTTGGTTTACGTTTTGATTTTAACCGTCGACAAAAGATCAATCTACAACGGAGTTCTTATAATTACCCTTGGAACCACAGTGTACGCAGGCCATTTAGGAGCAGGCTTAACCCATGGCACCAACTTTCTATTAGAGCCTTTAATGGCATCCGAACAAAAAGAAATTACAGCCGAATCGCCTATTTATGAAAACATGGTAGCCCCAATCTTCGCTAAAAAATGCGCTGGTTGTCACAATTCAGAAAAGCACAAAGGCGAACTAGACATGAGCAGCTACGCCAAAATTTTAAAAGGCGGTGAAGACGGTTTTGTTTGGGAAGCGGGCAATGCAGATAAAAGTGAAATTATAAAAAGACACTTTTTACCGTTGGACGACGATCATCATATGCCGCCAGAAGGCAAGCCACAGTTAACAGACATTGAACTAGCTTTAATTTATCAGTGGATCGAAAACGGCGCAGATACCAGCAGAAGCATTGCTAACTTAGAAGAAACAGATACATTATTCAGTACCGCTAATGTGGTAATGAATCAAATGAACTTGGCTAACCACAAAGCAAAATACGAATTCGACTTTGCCGACCAGGATGTGATTAAAGGTTTAAATAACCCTAACCGATCGGTAAATCAAATTACGCCGGCCTCCCCTGCTATTAGCGCTAACATATACGTAAGAGCAAGGTATCAAAAGGAATTCCTTACAGAGCTTTTAGAAATCAGCGAACAAATTATTTCCTTGAATATGGTTAACCTTCCCATAGAAGATGACGAATTATCCGTGATCGGACAGTTCGTTAATTTGGAGAAATTAATCTTGAACGGTACCAACATCACCGGAAAAACATTGAGTGATTTAAAGGCTTGCACAAAATTAAAATCGTTGGCGTTGAGTAGTACTAAGGTAACAGCTAGCATCAACAACGATCTTGCTGAATTTAAATCGTTGGAAGAAATATTTATTTGGAATACAGAAATAGACAAAGCAGGTTTTAAAAGTTTGGCGGAACAATTTCCTCAACTAGAGATTTTCTTAGGCTACAGTTCTGCGGATGAACCACCATTGAAACTTGATATTCCATCAATTGGAGATAGCAATAAAAAGGGACGAGTACGTGGTGTGAACGAAGAAATAAACTTTGAATCTAATTTGCCCGGCACCAACATTCACTTTACAATTGATGGCTCCGAGCCCGATTCCACTTCGCCCATTTACAAAGAACCAATTCTGTTTAACGCTGGGATGGTGATTAAAACAATTGCATGCAAAGAAAGCTGGTTGTGCAGCGATGTAAAACCTTACAGTTTTATTACACAAGGAATCCAGGTAGATACAGCCTACATATTAACCCGACCTAGCGAGAGTTATCATAAAATAACAAAAGACTTCGACGCTACAAGATTAATAGACCAAGCTGTTTGTGAGGAAGGTAATTTGACACATGATAAAGGGTTTGCATACATAGGCGAACCACTTATTATGATTGCAGATATGGGAGCGAAACCAAAACAAATTGAACAAGTGGTGGTGTCTTATTTTATAAACACAGGTTCTGTTGTTTTCCCTCCCAAAAAGATTACCGTATATGGCGGAAACAATAAAAACAACTTGACAGTAATAGCAAATTTTTCTCCCACGCCATTAACCAAAGAAGTATCCTACTCAAGTAGCCTGGCCACCGTTTCTTTTGAAAAACAAAATTTCAGATACTATAAAGTAAAAATCGAAACGCTTATAGTCCCCAAATGGAGCGGCAGAACTGGCGAAGTGTCAGATGTTTTTGTGGACGAGATTTTCTTTTATTAAATCATAATTTCTATCGCAAGCATGCGCTACCAAATTTCAATCGCAAGCGTCCGCTTGTGATTGAAATTACCAACGTTAGCCTTGCAAGCAAATTCATCAACACTCTCAAAAATCACGCTTAGTTAATAATCAAGCAATGTTAGACACTTAAATTATCCCATAAAAAACATTTACTTTGCCGACGCGTAGAACTATCGATTATAATAAATATTACAAATGAATTGGGGATTAGTGTCTTTAGGGTTTGGAATGGGAATGTTTAAGTTTAGCGTTGCTCATTGGGTCGCCTATCATTCATTGGGAGCTGGTTCCATAGAAACTATCCTTGAAATTTTTGTATCCGTAACCGCAGGCGCATGGCTCTCTATGAGTTTTTTCTTCTTTTCGAGTTCATTATTAATGCGAAAAGCAGCGGAGAAAAGAGCGCGTACATTAGAAGCTTATCTGAAAAGTGGTGAAGAAATAAAAAGGAAAAAAACCTTTACCCTGTTTAACAAGTCAATTGTTTGGATTAAAAGAAACATTGGAATTTACGGCATCACCTTCTTAGCCCCTTTGTTATTGTCCATTCCTGTTGGTTCTATTGTTTGCGCCAAGTTTTACGGAAAACAAAAGCAAATATTCCCTCTTATGATGCTCTTCTCAGTAATCTACAGTTTCTTAATGTGTTTGTGGATGTATGGTTCTTTGTGAGTTGTGGGGTGAAAAGCTCCATTTAATGCAAAGCCCCCAACTGTTTACCCGCGCCGGTACGGACGGGTGAGTTCGAGTGATTTTTTTCTTCAAAAAATTTTATCGAGAACACGTAATTTGAATTTGCTGTTTAATACCGCTTACCATTGCAAATAACAAGCGAAAATAGAGTTACTACACTACCAAAATAAAAGGTTCCTGCTCAATAAAGAACAAGAACCTTTAAAAGTATTAATAAGCTAAACTACAGTCGTACTCGATAAGTTATACCAATTAGCAATCAAATCCGCCCACAAAAGCGTCAAAAAAAAGTTTATCATTTGTTATGCTTAAAATTTTCTCAGTGGTCAGGTTATTTTTAATAAAATCATGTAACCATAGTTTTACATTTTCTAAATTT
>JABSPQ010000312.1 GCA_013214205.1 Flavobacteriales bacterium | reverse complement strand
GGAAATAAAAAAGCCTAACTATCAACTAGTTAGGCTTTCCTCATGTCGGGGTGGCAAGATTCGAACTTGCGACCTCCTCGTCCCAAACGAGGCGCGATAACCGGGCTACGCTACACCCCGAGTAATTAACTCGTTTCCCTTAGCCCTAAGGGACGGCAAATATATATTAATTGAATCTAATTTCTAATAGTTAATTCAACTTTTTAATCATCAAATTGAATTAAACCGATTTCTCTTGAAAATGAAAGTAAAGTATCGAAAGTTAATTCAGATAAACTTTCCGAGCAACCACATCTCTATCGCGCTGCACCCTAACCAAATAAACGCCCGATTTATTTAATGTAAACGTTGTAGAGCCATTAAAAACTTCTTGTTTCAACTGCTTACCCAATACATTAAAAATAGTGGCAGTGCCTTTCCCTTTTACAAAAATTGTTTGATTTCTAAACGTAATTACAGGTTTACTTACCTCATTCTGTCTAACACCTACCGTACAACTTGCACTAAAAATAGCTTCCGAATCTTTATTATCTACACTGCTCCAATTAGCATTGGAATACGCAACGTCGTCTACAGAAATGCATAAATCAATCGCATTGCTCTACACCTTAAAGGTTTCAAAGCTCTCGTTAATTCCATTCCGAACATCCAGAAACGACAAATTATTATTCGTAGCGTCTAAAGAATCAAGCGTCTCACAGCTTGATATATCGAGTTCGGTTAAGTTGTTGTTTTGGGCCTCAAGCTGATTGACATCAACACAGCCTTCAACAATTAAACTTGTCATGTTGTTATCATTGCAGAAAAACCTTTTGAGCTTAGCCAAGCCAGAAGCATCTAAACTCGAAATAGAATTGAATGTACACCAAAACCAAAACAGTTCGCTGTTGTTCGAAATATCTAAACTTGTTAGCGAATTGTGTGAACATTTAAGGATTCTAAGATTTACATTTTGGGAAAGATCTAAATCAACTAATGAGTTGTTATAACAATCAATCGTTTTAAGAGCCACGTTGCTCGTTACATCTAATTGTGTTAATGCATTGTTGCTACAATCAAAATAAGCAAGACTCGTATTGCCTGATATATCTATAGTTGTAAACGAATTAGAGGAACAAACTAGGTACTTAGCCGAAGAGAACGCCCCAATTCCTGTCATATCAGCTATATTTTTGTTCGCTACAGAAATCCATCCTGTAAAACTTTCGGCCTCGCTAGAATCTATTTCATCATCACTGTTTGTGTTAATAGAGCTTATGCCTAATAAGAAATATTTTAGGTTTTCGTCGGGAATCTCAACAATTTGAGCCTGAATTGAACTAGATAATAGATATAATGCAATTATAGATAAAAAAGTCTTCATGTTAGTTTATTTGATTTACGCTAAAATACTGTTTATCTAGTACTTATTCAATATCTTATCTTAGTATAAATCAACCATAATCCCAGTAAAATATTCTAATATTTAATATCCTATATAATATTTATTAGGCATAATTTAGTTGCTTAATAGCAATCGAATTTATCAGAACATTTTAACCATTCGTTATGAATTTTAAATCTACTTTTTACTTAGGCCTAATCTTTAGTTTACTAACCACTCCCCTTTTCTCTCAAGAGTTACATACCAATTGGGTTGTAAGTTCTGGTGGTTCTTCAAACGATTTCGGGCACGACATTATTAGAGATGCAAATGGAAATGTATTTGTTTGCGGTCGTTACAAAAACACTGCAGATTTTGATCCTAGTACAGGAACTACTGAATTTACATCTCTGGGTGGATTCGATACGTTCATTCAAAAGTTAGATGCGCAAGGCAAGTTTATTTGGGCCAAAACGATTGGTGGTGCCTTGGATGTTTACAGCATGGCCATTGATGTGGATGCTGAAGGAGACGTATACGTTACTGGCTATTATAGCGGAACTGTAGATTTTGATCCAAGTGCAAATACGGAAGGAATGACTTCTAACGGAAGTTCGGATGTGTACATTTTAAAACTCGACACAGATGGTAATTTCATCTGGGCTAAATCGATAGGTGGCACTTCGGGAGATCAAGCTTGGGATTTAACGGTTGACCCTTCCGACAATGTTATTGTTACAGGATATTATGCAGGAACAACCGATTTTGACCCAAGTGCTGCAACATACAATCTTACTGCCGAGGGACAATCGGATATTTTTATTGTTAAGCTAAATAGTGATGGCGATTTTGCATGGGCCAATTCAGCAGGAGGTACAAACTTAGATAATGGCAATGCGATTATTACAGATGCCGATGGTAATATATATGGAACTGGCTATTGGGCAGGAACTGCCGATTTTGATCCTACATCGGGTGTACAGAACTTAATTTCTGCGGGCAGTTACGATTACTACATTCAAAAGTCGGATGCTGATGGAAATCTAATTTGGGTTTATGGTTTTGGTGATACTGGCGACGACTGCGGATTATCTTTAGCAATTGATGGTTCAGGAAATCTTTTAATCTCAGGATTCTTTTTCGAAACGATGGACTTTGATCCAGGTACGGGAACTACAGAGTTAAGCTCGAATGGAAAATCAGACATACATATTATGAAAATGACCACGGATGGAGAATTGATTTGGGCCAAAGTAATGGGTGGCACAAGCAACGATCACGGGTCGGCAATTGATGTAGATGAAGATGACAATATTTACGTTACGGGTTATTTTAATTCAACTGTAGATTTTGACCCAGGTGCAGGTGTTGCAGAACACACTTCAAACGGGGGGCTAGATATTTTTGTTGTTAAATTAGATAGCGATGGCGAGTATCTTTCGTCTATTGCCGAAGGAGGAACATCTACAGACGAAGCGAAATCTATTACATGTGATACGAGTGGATATGCTTTTATAACTGGCATATATCGCAAAGACGTCGATTTTAACACTGGTTCGGGAACAGTTATTTTAACACCCGTTGGTGGTGGCGATGTATTCATTCAGAAATTGTATCCGACTGGCGTAGGCGTTGCAGAAAGCCAAAATGCCAGCACAATTTCCATGTATCCTAATCCTAGTAATGGAATTATAAATGTTGATTTAGGCAATTTAAAAAACGCCAGTATTAAAGTGTATTCAGAAAGCGGCGCCTTGATTGCACAGCATTCAAATATCAACACTACTACTTATCAATTAGAAATAAGCAACCCTACAGGCATATATGTAATCGAAGTTTCCTCGGAAGGGAAATCATATGCTGGCAAAATTGTGAAGGAATAGGTTCTTTTCTTAAATCATATTTAGATAGTCAACATTCAATATTGATGTGAATATGGGCGGTTTTACAAAAGAACAAAACGCAACATATTTCTGTTGCCCTTTAAGGCAAAGCACAATGCTTTAATTGGGGAGTATTTCCTCTCCCTGCCAATCTAAAATGATAAAATAAAACGAAACGATTTTACCTTGTCCTTTGGGTCAGGGCGAAGAAACAAAGCCGAAAAAGCCCTAATTACTTATCCACTTTCCCAGCCACCCAGCTTAAAGAAATCTCAATGCCTCCTTTACCAGAAGTAACATTAGACAAGCCAGCAACATTAATGTCGTAGCTAACACCAAGCGAAAAATTACTCATCTGAATTTGCCAGTAAGGAATAAGTGCATCTCCTACCCTGTAATAAGTTCCGAGAGTAACAACAGCTCCTGTTTCGTGACCAGTATACTTAGCTTCTTCCTTCAAGAGCTTTCTTACTGCTATACCCGACGTTATGTTGGTTACAGCCCCCTGTTTCATAAACAAAACAGAAGGTATGACAGATACCCCTTTAGATAGTCCGAAATGTGTGTTTCCATGAAACACCAACTTCATAGGCAGTTTATCAACCATACTTTCCTGAAAAGAAACATTAGGCTTGTTAACATGCAGTAAGGCAATACCCGCATTAACTTTAAAATCCTCCTTGGTGTCGGCATAAACTTCCTTTTTGGTATAACTCCAATTTACCCCAGCACCAAAATCTGCAAAAAACTTATTGGCCGTAAATACTTTGGTATACGATTGTAAAAAATAAGATGGTAAAGTTCCGTTGTAATCATTGCCATCATATTGGCTATACCATTGTAAGTCTTCATAATCTACACCCCGTTTTACAACGCCACCAAACAAACCAGCGGAGAAATAATTATTCCCAGAAAGCTGAAGATGATATGCCAACGACAAATTCATTTGTTTAGAACTTAAAAGCGATGTACCAGCCTTGTCTCCAATCATAGAAAGTCCGATTCCTAAAAAGCCCGATTCACTATTTTTCTTTGTCAATCTACTATCAAACGAAAATGAAAACGCTCTATACGGAACAGATAATCCACTCCACAAGCTTCTATAATTAGTTGCTAAGCGAGTTTTAGTAGTAATGGCACCAGTAAGTGATGGATTAAGTAATAGTGCAGAATTTTCGAATTGAGAAAATTGTAAATCTTGACCAAACGAGTTTGACAATTGCAAACTCAAAATTAAAACCAACGATAAGCCTTTGATAAACTTCGCTCCAAGAAAACTTGATTTATGTTTTGTGAACTTCATCTAATTAGCGGATTAAAGTAACATTGCCTTTAATTTCCAATTCCTCATCGCTATTAGAAGTAGCCATTACGTGATACACATAAACCCCAGTAGACATCGTTTCGCCTTTAAACGTTCCATCCCATCCTTCATTTATATCGTCCGTCTCAAAAACCGTATTTCCCCATTTATCAAACACCATAATCTTGATCTCCTTCAAATCAAAACCTCTAACATAAAAAGCTTGATTTTGAGGATCGGGATTATTGGGATTAAAAACATTGGGCGCCCAAAGTCGAGCATCCAAAGGTGTTTGTATTTCTTCCTCAGCCTCATCTTCGTAACCATACGCATGTATAGTAGCTTGTCCACACCCTTCGGCAACACTAAGTTCTATCCAACCATAATGAACCTCATCTTCAATATAAAACTGAACACCCAAGTACTTATTCTCGACTCCCTCCCAATATCCCCAATTAGAAGAAGGATCCGGATACTCCCAAGCTAAAGTAACTGAGTAATAAAATGGTGCTACTACGTTTGCAGAAGCGTTTAGCGCATAGCCCACAGGATAACCGGTATATAACACACCTGCAATTCCACCTATTGCCGTTGCATAAACAAAGGAACTGACCCCATTCAAAATCCCAACTTCTATCCAAGCATCGTTCCAGCCATCGTTATCTAAGTCAAGCGGAAAATAATCATCGCCTACATTTATAACAACATCAGGCTCTAAATCTGTAGTAATTACCTCAGCCAATAAATCTGTTGTGCTCACCAAAGCACCCGCGACAAGGGAATAAGCCTTTAATTTATTGATTGTATTCCGTTTCAAAACCTTTGATTATAATTTGAATATATCCTCAGATATACTCCTCTAAATTAGATCAATTATAATTCAATAATCTGAAATCATTATTTTTTTATCCGTGAAAACAAAAGGTAACTTGCGTCCACATTAGCACCAAATGAAATACGCAATTCTTATTGTAGCCGTCGTACTAAGCTTTAGCACCGTTAAAGCACAAAAACCGAATGGTTATAAAATTAACATTCCAACAGTTTTAATTGCCGATGCAAACGGTACGCTTAGAGATATGCCAAGCCGAACAGAGGCATCCATAGATATTAATTATGGAAACAAAATCAAAAATTTAACCGATTCCATTTCCTTTAAAAATGCCAAAGAAAAAATTGAATTCTACTTTAAATATTATCATTTAAGAAAAGGAGTTAAATACACCATCTATCAAAAAAATGAATTATTTCAATCTATAAAACTTGCTCGAAACGGTTCTTTTAAATACCTCGAATTAGAAAATGGAGCCGTGCATTTCGACATGGAATATTTCGCTACAGAAAACAGATACGAATTTCAGATAAAAGACAATTTAGAAAGAACCTACAAGTATTCGGTAGTGGATAAAGAAGGCACCGTTGTGTATTACATAAAGGAAAGAGATAGACATTAATTGGTAAATGTTCAATAATAAAATAGCGCTCGAAAACTAAAACGCGCTAAAAATACTAATAGTAAAAAGAAATGAATCCAATCTTAAAAAACACATTAGCACTAATTGCTGGTTTAATAGTTGGCAGTATCGTGAATTCTGTAATAGTAAATTCAGCTCCATTTATAATTCCATACCCAGCCGGGTTCGACGATAGCAACATGGACAGTTTAATAGAAAGCATGAAATTATTTGAGGCAAAACATTTCCTCGTTCCGTTTATAGCGCATGCTCTTGGAACTTTTGTCGGTGCTTATTTAGCATATAAAATTGCTGCCAGTCACAAATCAAAATTTGCTTATACCATAGGAGCTTTGTTTTTATTAGGAGGGATATCTATGATAATTATAGTACCTGTTACTCCCCTTTGGTTTACAATTGTAGATTTAGCTGGTGCGTACATACCATTCGCCTATTTAGGAATTAGACTTAATGAGCAATCGGCAGAATCAAAATAATTGAAATTGCTTTAACTAATTTCACCACAAGAAAAACAATTATCATGAGCGTACAAGAAGAATTAGAGGCCCGGAGTGAATCGAAGTGTGAGATGTGTGACATGAGTAGATCGCTCAACGTATTTGAAGTCCCACCCACTTCTAACGGCAGTGCCGACGAAAGCATAATCGCTTGCAGCACTTGTATAGAGCAAATTGAAGACCCCGAAAAAACCGATCCCAATCATTGGAGGTGTTTAAACGATACCATGTGGAGCCAAGTACCTGCTGTACAAGTAATGATTTGGAGAATGCTTAGCAGATTAAAATCGGAAGGTTGGCCAATGGATTTACTCGACATGCTTTATTTGGAAGAAGACACTTTGACTTGGGCAAAATCTGGTACCGACGACGATAATGCCATTAAACACATCGATAGCAACGGAGTTGTTTTGTCTGCCGGAGATTCGGTTGTTTTAATTAAAGATTTAAATGTAAAAGGCGCTGGTTTTACTGCCAAACGTGGAACAGCTGTAAGAAACATCAACTTGGTTCACGACAACGCCGAACACATTGAAGGCAAGGTAAACGGACAAACAATTGTTATCCTAACGCAATTTGTTAAAAAATATTAGTTACCAAACCTACCTGTAGGGTTCTGAAATATTCTCAAATCAAAATCGGAAATAGCCGATAAAAGATGATCGAAAATATCGCCTTGAATCCCTTCATAATCCACCCATTCGATGTTTTTGCTAAAACAATAAATCTCGATAGGTAAACCATGTTCCGTTGGTGCCAACTGACGAACCATTAGCGTTAAATCCTTTCTCAATTCTTCATTAGCCTTTAAATATTGTAAAGCATATTCTCTAAACAACCCAATATTGGTAAGGTTTCTACCATTCAACATAGCCGATTTATCGTGCTTATTCTCGCCATTGTACGATGCTATTTCACTCTGCATAGAATCAATGTATTCCTTTAGCAGCTCCACTTTTTTGTATTCTACAATGCGTTCGTCAGTACAAAATTTAATACTGTTCATGTCAATGTTAAACGACCTTTTAATTCTTCTGCCCTTCGCATCCGACATTCCTCGCCAGTTTTTAAACGAATCGGCAATAAAGGCATAAGTTGGAATCGTAGAAATTGTTTTGTCCCAATTTTGAACTTTAACTGTATTTAGAGTAATCTCCATAACGTCTCCATCCGTACCATACTTAGGCATAGAAATCCAGTCGCCCACCTTAATCATATTTTGCGACGAAAGTTGAACACTGGCCACCAAACCAAGAATAGTGTCTTTAAAAACCAACATAATTACCGCCGTTAACGCACCCAAAGCACCCAACAAGGCCAACGGGTCTCGGTTCATTACAACTGCAAAAGTTAAGATGGCAGCCACTACATAAACCAAAATATTCGCCAACTGAATGTAACTTCTAACTGGCTTATCCTTAAAATATGGAATTCGAAAACTGACCCCTTCCAGCGCTTTAAACGTTTTGGTTATTACAGATGTAATTAACACAACCAGTGAAACTACTACGGCAATGTGAACAAATGAAACTAGGAATTCGAAATTTGCTAAAATTGGAACCGATAAATACTGAACAATGATAAGAGGTACCAATTTAGATAAAGAATGAAATACTTCCTTCTCAACAAAAATATCGTCCCAATCGTTCTTCGATTTTTCAATAACCGATTGAATACCTTTAACAATAAACTTTTTAGTAATCCAGTTTGCTATTAAACAAACAATTACAAGAATCGATAAATCCATTACAAGCAAAACATAGTCAGCAAATTGCTCGCCCATGTTCTGTCCAACCAAGAAATCTTTCATCCATAAATCAAGGTCCATTAATTCGTTTATCATTCCAATTAAGTTTAGTGAGCAGTAAAAGTAGCTTTTCTTGGCAAATTGCTCTTTCAATTATTTGATCAGACCGTTCTTAACAGACATTTAGTGCAGTTAATCGAAAAAATATGATATTAAAATGATGAGAGCTGTCAAAATATCTAAGTAATTTTATTTTTGTAATAGCAACACACGACGAATGAGGAGATTTCAAAATATGCTGATAAAAATTAGTAGATATTTTCTATTAACAATTCTGGCATTAATTATTGGCTCAACTGCCTTTGCACAACGGGACAAATGGGACAAATCCGACAGGTACATTGTTCGGCAAGAGAAAAAAACTAAAAGATCATTCGAGTCTCATAAGCGAAGAGCGAGGAATAACTTATCGAAGAGAAATTGGAAAAGAGCTATTTTCCATTACGAAGCCATCAACAACATCGACACCTCCAACGCTTTTTACAGCTACGAACTTGGACTGGCCTACTTCCATTCCAATTTGAGAAAAGCAGATTGCATAGAGCCGTTTAAAAGAGCTATACGAACCCAAAACGACACTTTGGGCACGCCTTATTATTATTTGGGCAACATGTACCAATTAATGGGCGAATACGAGCTGGCGATAGAAAACTACAAAGCTTTTAAGAAGATGATGGAAAACGGTTTCTTCCGATATTATCAGCTTATGGAAGTTCTGGGAGATTGGGCGGTTAAAGAGAGCATTCCTATCTACATTAAAATGATGGATCGCGAAATTAGGAAGTGTGTGTTCGCAATGGCAAATCAAAAGCCTCACGACAAACATTGGCGTGCTGTAAACCTTGGAGACAAAGTAAATTCTATTTACCCCGATTATGCTGCCGTTTTTAGCCCCGATGAAACCAAACTTATTTATACTTCCAGAAGAAAAGGAGGTAAAGGCCGCAGAACCTATCACGACGAAATTCCTTACGAAGACATTTATGTGTCCAACATTATAGATAGTGTTACCTGGTCGGATCCTGTTAATCTTACAGAGTCGTATATGTTTAAAGGAACCAAGGTAAACACCCGAAAAAACGAATCGATGATTGGCTTTAGTTCTGGTGGAGAAAAAGCTTACATAATGAGGAAAAACGACATTATGTACACAGAACTCAAAGACACTGTTTGGAGTAAGCCTCAAAAAATAAAAGATGGCGACATCAATACAAAAGCATTTGAGCCAAGTATGTTCCTTTACCCCGATGGAGCAATATTTTATTTCTCTAGCGATAGAAAGGGCGGCTATGGAGGGCTAGATATCTATCGTTCGTATAAAATGCCTGCGGGCACATGGAGTATTCCCGTAAACTTAGGACCGACAATCAACACAAGGTTCGACGAAGACAGCCCCTACTTTAGCCAGGAAGGCAACACGCTTTATTTCGCTTCTAGAGGTCATGAGAACATGGGCGACTTCGACATTTTTAAAGCGACAGAAATAAATAAAGAATGGTCGAAACCCGAAAATTTGGGCGTTCCATTTAATTCTCCTGCATCCGATATTTTTTACCACACAGATAGAGAAGAAATATACTCCTACTTCTCTTCATCGAGGTTAGAAGGCCACGGAGGTATGGATATATATAGCGTAATGCTAAAGTATCCTAGAGCAAATTCAGATATTAGAATTGTAGCTACAGGCAACCTAGGGTTAGACATATCGGAATTACAAATTGTTTACTTAAACCTCGATACCATTGAGCAACCAATTTTAGCAAGTTTAAAAAACGGAGAAGCAATAACCAATTTGCACACCAAAACGCATTACAAGATGATTGTTAAAAACGGCCAATACGTTGCACAGTCGCAAATATTTTATGTGCCACCACAATATTCCGTTCACGAAAACTATCAAGAAATCAATTTGGTTTACACCCCAATGAAAGAGTACGAAGGAGCAACAAAACAACTGGCCAATTTTAGAAATGCGTTTATGAACCTTAAAGACTCTGTGGCAAAAAATGGTGGCGAGACATTGCCACAAAATTTATCGGCTTCGTATCGAGATTTTGCAACTAATCTTCGTCCGGTTAACAACAACACCTTTCAGGAGTCTACACATTTAGCCTACCATGGTTTAGAAAACACTTCGGAAAAAACCACCAATATTGATGAACGGGATTTAGCCGAGGCCAAAGATCCTACACTTAAAGTAGCCCGACTAGAGCAGCAGCTTAAAGATTCGTTGGCCAACGCAGCAGCTTTAGCTAATCCGAACCTTGTTGTTATCGAATTCTCCCCGCCCATTGTATATTTTAATTACAATAGTTTTTACCTCGACACATCGGATAAGGCTTTATTAATGACCTTTAAAACTTTTTTACTAGATAATAATGAGGTAAAAATTGAGGTAACTGGTTCTACCGATAGTAAAGGTGAATTGGATTACAACATTCAACTGTCTAAAAAAAGAGCGCAAGCTACAATAGCCTTCTTAATAACAAAAGGGATTTCTCCAAGCCGATTTACATGGGTGTATAAAGGAGAAGAAAATCCATATTCGTCAAACGATTCAGAATCAGGAAGAAGCCAAAACAGAAGCGTTAGATTTAAGTTAAATCAATAATTTGATTGCCTAAACTATTAGTGTCTATTTTGACATTGCACTCCCTCTAAACAAATGAATAATATGAACCGACATTATTTCATTATAGCCTTCGTGTTTCTTGTGGCTTGCACAACTTCTTCTGATCCCAAACCCGACGCAAACAACGAGGCTGAACAAGAAAATAACGAACGCCCAAATATCATATTCATTATGTCCGACGACCACACCACGCAGGCTATTGGAGCCTATGGAAGTCGTTTGGCGAAATTGAACCCAACACCCAACATTGATAAATTGGCAAATAACGGAATGCGTTTCGAACGAGTTTATTGCAACAACTCCATTTGCACACCAAGTAGAGCCAGCATTATTACAGGGCAGTATTCGCAAGCAAACGGTGTATTAGATTTGGATGGCAACATACCAGTTGAAAAACAATTTCTTCCTGTCGAAATGAGCAAGGCTGGTTACGAAACAGCGATGATTGGAAAATGGCACCTAAAAAAAGAACCTGCGGCGTTCGATTACTACTGCGTTTTAAAAGGTCAGGGTAGATATTTTAATCCTGTATTCCGAATAAAAGGAGAAAACCCTTGGCCCAAAAACACGATCAAAAAAGACAGCATGCATTCAAGCGATGCCATTACCGACATTAGTTTAGAGTGGTTGAAAAATGGCAGAGATAAATCAAAACCTTTTTTCCTGATGCACCATTTTAAAGCGCCACACGATTTGTTTCAAAATGCTAAGCGATATGATGAATATCTTGCTGACACAGAAATTCCAGAACCAGATAATCTCTTTAACCCTCCAGCAGGTTCTGTAGGATCTAAAGATTTAGGATCGGGCATGGGGAGAAAGCATTCACCGTGGGGACTTGCTGAATATTTAAAAACACCAGATATAGCAGATGAACGAGAATTCGCAAAGGCGACTTACCAAACTTACCTTAAACGATATATGCGTTGTGTTAAAGGAGTAGACGACAACATTAAACGGCTTATTGATCATCTTGAAGAAACAGGCGAATTAGATAATACCGTAATTATTTACACTGGCGATCAAGGGTTTTTACTTGGCGAACACGATTTAAATGATAAAAGATGGATGTTCGAAGAAACCATGCGGATGCCCTTTATTGTTCATTGGCCAACAAAGATTAAGAAAGCAAGTGTAAATAAATGGCTCATCAACAACACCGATTTCGCTCCCACAATTCTTAAAATTGCTGGCGTAGAAACACCCGATTATATGCAGGGCGTTAGTTTTGCCGCGGCTCTTAATGGCGACCAAAAACCAGCAGACTGGCGGAAGGTAACCTATTACAGATATTGGATGCACATGGCACACAAGTTAGCTGTACCTGCACATTTTGGGGTTAGAAGCGATCGCTACAAACTTATTTTCTATTACGGTACCGACTATATTAGAGTACCTACCGATAGGGAAGAACTGGGCTGGGGAATGCAGAACAACAAGGACGGAAATAGATATAGAAAAAACACACCAGTTGCTTGGGAGTTTTACGATATGGAAAATGATCCTTTTGAGATGAACAATTTGTACGACGATCCAAAATATAGCGAGGAAATCAATTCATTAAAGGTTGAACTGAAAAAAGTTCGAGAAGAATTGAATGAAACTGATGCATTGTACCCACACATTCAAACGATAGTAGAATCGAATTAAATGACAAACCAAGTAGATAGCATCGATTATTTAACCGACAAACGGTTTGACAAAAGGCGTTCAGAAACAATTAGTGCATTAGCAGAATTAAGAAACGACGAGAATGTTGATCAAGATTTAATTGATAAAATTGATTTTGAAGATGCTCAAATTTTAATAAAATTGAGATCCTACAAAAGGTGCAAAATCCAAATTGTAGCGAGTTTAGGCATTATTGTTTTCGGGATCTCAATGGGAAATGCAACACCGCTTTTTTACTTTGGAAACTTCATCGGTTTTATTGTTCTTATTAGTTCGTGGTTTGGATTAAGAAGCAACAAAGTCTCCGATCAACAATTGGCGTACATTACAAGCTAAAAACTACAACATCACCCCAACAGAAACCCATATCGTCCCAAGCCTCCCAGCTCCTATTCGGCTTCAAGAATATGGCGTCGGAATTTTTAATACAGCGCCAACCAAATCGGCATTAAAGAAAACACTCAAAAAGCACTACATCACAGTTAATGATGTTGTAGCTACTTCGGCTACATTTATAAAGGGTGGCGAAACCATTAAATTATCCTTGCCTGAGAATGTGAACTCCCCAAAAAGATTGATTTTCCCACTTAAGGTTTTATTCGAAGACGAACATTTAGCTGCAATTCACAAACCTGCAGGAATCTTAGTAAGTGGTAATAGCTTTAAAACCATTGCCAATGCATTACAGCAAAATATAAAACGAAGTAATCTCCCCGACACTTCAAAACCTCAACCTGTACACAGATTAGATTATGCAACCACCGGAATTTTATTGGTGGGGAAAACGAGTACTTGCATTCGTGCTTTAAATAAAATGTTTGCCCACAAACAGGTTAAAAAAACTTACTACTCCATTGCCATTGGAGAAATGGAAAAGGAAGGAAAAATTGATTCGGAGATTGATGAAAAAGAATCCCTATCGAATTATTCAGTAATTGAAACTGTTCCTTCTAAAAGGTTTGGGAGACTAAACTTGGTAAAATTAGATCCACAAACTGGTCGTAGGCATCAATTACGGAAACATCTCGCCAGCATTGCAAACCCAATTTTAGGTGACAAAGAATACGGAATCGAAAATCTTATTTTAAATGGTAAAGGATTGTATTTGCACGCTCATACTTTAAAGTTTACTCACCCATTTACAAAGGAGGAGATTCATTTAACAGATGAACTTCCTGAAAGGTTTCAAAAGATTTTCCAGAAGAAATAGATTAAATGAGAAAAATGAACAGTTGAAAACTTAAAAGTGAACATTCAAAAACACCAATATAACTCCGTTACTTTGCAACAACAACAATGCAACACAAACGTACCAACCTCCTTCTACCATTAGTATTTCTCATCCTTATAATAGGATGCTCACTTCCTGCGTATGCTCAAAAATCTCACAAAAGAAAAATTGAAAAGTACTTATCGCGGGCAACTATACTAATGCAAACTTTAGATTTTGGAGAGGCGCTAGAAAATCTTGAAAAAGCATATAAACTAGACACCTCCAATGCACCCGTTAACTTCCAAATAGGAAAATGCATTTTCGAAATGCACGAAGACAAACGAGTTTCCGACAAGTATTTAAGATTAGCGTGCGATAGCGGCCTTATAGAATCGTACGTCTATTACGCTCAGATTCTGCATTTAGAGCACAAATTTGATGAAGCCATTGCGCTCTTTAAAAAGTATAAAGCAATAGAAGGTTCGAAAAACGTGAGAGATAACGAGATCTACGACTTTATTAAAACTTCGAAAACTGCAAAGCAAATGGTAGCCGATTCTGCTAACGTGGTTATTACAGCTCTGCGGGGTAAGGTAAATACCAAATTCGCAGAACGAATGCCATTTTTAAATGCGGATGAAACCACGATGTATTTTTCGAGCAGAAAACCCGACAGCGCTAATGGAGAGCAAAGAATAAAATGGTTGAGCGACGATATTTTAGTATCTCATAAAGTAAACGGACATTGGGATGAAGCAAAAAAAATCCCTGAACTAAATTCGTTTATGAACGACGTTTGCGCTGGTTTGTCTATGGATGGGAGCGCGATGATAATACATAGACCAGACAACGAACGCGGAGATGGCGACTATTACTTCACCGAATTAAAAGGCACCAAATGGGGCGTTCCGATTTTAATGAACCGTGATATTAATTCATTTTATGGTGAAAGAAATGCGTGCTTATCGTCTAATGCCAACATTATGTACTTTTCGAGCAATCGGCCCGGAGGTTATGGCGGCTACGATTTGTATGTGGTTAAAAGACTAGCCAATGGCAAATGGGGACGTATTTACAACCTTGGTCCCAAAATTAACACAGTCGGCAATGAGGACACACCGTTTATTTTCGCCGACGACAAAATGTTGTATTTCAGTTCTGATGGAAATGATGGTATGGGTGGCTATGATATTTTCGAGGCAGAAATTATTTCAGATACATCTTGGTCGCGCCCAATTAATTTGGGTTACCCAATTAACTCTGTAAACGACGACAAGCATTTTGTTTTAGCTCCCGACAGACGGAGTGCTTACTATTCGGCACAGAAAAAAGGAGGAAAAGGAAGTTACGACATCTATCACATCAGAATGCCCTACTTACACAAGTCGTTGGGAATTATTGAGGGCTATGTTTATTCTAACGACACCTACGAGCCTTTAAAAGCAGTAATTAGGGTTTATAAAAACGATAAAGTAATTGGGGTTTATTATTCTAATTCTGCTAGTGGAAAATACTTGGTGGTACTAGAACCAAATGAAGAATACAGTATAGAAGTTTCGACCCCAGGATTTGATGTAATGACCAAACCACTGCATTTTACAGAAGAAAAAGGAGTAGCTAAAATCCAAATGGACCTCCAACTATTCAGAACCAAATAAAATACCTACCAATCGTTTTGTCAATCCCCAATGAACTATTAAATTCGTTATACAGCATTGATAATATTCTCCACCTAACCAGTAATTTATGACCAATAAAAGCATTTCCTTAATTGTAATTCTATTGTGCGCACTCAATTTGATGTGTGTTGCTCAGGAAAAAACCAGCGAGAAGCGGGCAATTACTATCGACGATGATTTTTTAATTAAATCTGTTGGTGCTCCCAAACTTTCGCCCAACGAAATGTGGATTGCCTACACGGTAACTACTACTGTTTTAGAAAAGGACAAAAGCTACTACCAAATCTGGATGACACCAATTATTGGCGGAGAAGCAGTTCCTCTTACTTCAAAAACCCAAGATTCGTGGGATCCTGTTTGGAGTAAAGATGGCAAATGGCTCTACTTCCTTTCGGAACGTAATGATGATTATACGCAGCTATGGAAATTGAATATGGTGCATGGAGGTGAAGCCATTCAGGTTTCCAAAATGAAAAAAAGAGGAATTGGTTCATTTAAGTTTTCGTCGGATGAGAAAAAGTTATTGCTCACTCTCAAAGACCGTGACCCTGAAAAAATTAGAGAGGAAAATGATACGAGTTACGTTAAACCTACGTCTCCACTCCCATATGTAATCGATCGTCAGCAGTTCAAACAAGATTATGTTGGCTACCTCAATCACCAAAGAAACCATGTGCACATCTACGACATTCCATCTCAAAAGCTCACCCAAATTACCTTTGGAGATTACGATGATGCTTCCCCTGATTGGTCGCCGGATGACAAATGGGTTACTTTCAATAGCAACAGAACCGAAAATCCTGATGGCAATTACAACGAGGATATTTGGGTAGTATCTGCCAACAATACCGCTCTGAGCGATACATTACAACAAATTTCAAAAACGCCTGGAGAAGATACCGAGCCTAAATGGAGCCCCGATGGTAAGTGGATTGCTTACTTATCAGTGAAAGAAGAGTATTTTTTGTACGGTTTATATCGACTTACCATTGTTCATGTAGAAGGTGGAGCGCCCAAAATAATTAGCGAAATCCACGATAGGAATATCAGTTCATTCAGGTGGGCCAAGGATAGCAAGAGCATCTATGGAATTTTCGAAGATCACGGAATGGAAAGCTTAGTTAAGTTTAAAGTCATCGATTCGTCGATGGAAGAAATAATTGAAGGCAAAAGAGTGGTGAGCAGCTACGACATTGGAACCAAAGGAAAAATTGTTGCCAAGGTTAGCTCCCCCACTGTACCTTACGAAATATACATTAAAGAATCGGGGAATCTAAGAAAGCTAACTTCCTTAAATGATTCGTTGATGTCGAAATTAAAATTAAGCGACATCGAAACTATTTCTTTTAAAAGTGTAGACGATTGGGACATCGAAGGTTTTATTTACAAACCAATTGGCTACGAGGAAGGCAAGCGTTACCCTACAATTTTAAGAATTCATGGTGGTCCAATGAGCCAATACTCATACGGCTTTGCGTTCGATGCTCAATTGTTTGCCGCAAATGGATATGTTGTAGTTAAAGTTAATCCAAGAGGTTCCACAGGCTATGGCGAAAAATTCGGATTAGGCATTATGGCCGATTGGGGCAATAAAGATTATCAAGATGTGATGAAAGGTGTAAATTACGCGATAGAAAAAGGATATGCCGATTCTACCCGCTTAGGCGTTGGAGGGTGGTCGTATGGCGGCATTTTAACCAATTACGTTATTACACAGACCACGCGTTTTAAAGCTGCTACCACAGGTGCTAGCGCTACTTTGGTTATTGCCAATTATGGCCACGACATGTATCAGAGGTGGTACGAATACGAATTAGAATTACCTTGGGAAGACAACAACCGAGAGTTATACGAAAAGTTATCGTCCCTAAACAAAGTAGCCAACATAAAAACCCCTACGTTAATTTTGTGCGGAGAAAATGATTGGAATGTTCCCGTTCTTAATTCAGAGCTACTGTATCAATCCTTAAAAAGAATCGGAATCGACACCGAGCTAATTGTTTATCCAGGTCAAGGCCATTCAGGCTTTCCTCCATCGTACGACAAAGATGTATACCAACGGTACCTTGGTTGGTTCGAAAAATATTTGAAGTATTAATCTCTGATTCAAAAATGCAATCACCTTCGGATACGCAAAAACAAACGTGCAATAATTGTGGCAAATCAAATGCCTGTAATACTTCAAATTGTTGGTGCAGCTCCTACCCTCCTATTCTTAAACTCGATCCAAAAAAAAGCTGCTTATGTGAGACATGCATGAATCTCGCAATTAAAAAAGAAATTACTCATTTTATGAGCGACCTCACTCCAGCTAAAAGAAAACAGGTTATCTCCTTAAAAGAGGTGAAGAACCCCATAGAAGGAATCGACTACACATATAACCCCGGTGGTTTACTGATGTTTACAGGCTGGTATTTACTTCGTCGTGGTAACTGTTGCGACAACGATTGTGCGAATTGTCCGTACAAGAAGTAAATATTTATCCATATTAATGAATCCTACCCCTCGTATTTCACTAGTAATCCTTCTCATTATTAGTGCAATCTCACATAACTTAAGTGCTACAAATCCATCTAACGATAATGATGTTGATAAGAGCGAAGTTATTAACACCCTAGCTCCGAACGAAATCGAAGAAGACTTAGGCATGACCAATAAAAAGGTGGAGGAAATTCTTAAAAGACAAGGTATATTATTAGAAGGCAGTATGGAAGGATATTGGCAGCTCCAATTTCACAACAGAATATTAATGATTATAGGAGATGAAACGCATAATAAAATGAGGATCATCACATTTGTAGTCCTTCAGAAAAACATCAAAAAATCTGATTATATTTCGATGATGGAAGCTCAATTCGACAGATCTTTAGACATAAAATACGCCATATTCCACAAAACACTTTGGTCGGTTTATGTACATTCTTTAAAAGAAATGACCTACGATCAATTTATTGATGCGCTTTACCAAGTGTATTATGGTGCTTCAAATTATGGAAGCAGCTACGAACATTACGATATGGAATATCGTACGGGAGGTAGATAGTTTCGTTTTATTTCTCGACATTTGGTTGGAACAATTGAGGTATCTTTTCGTCACCTTAATCAAAATACCAACATGGCAGTAAAGCAACTTCTTCTTATTACAACTATGGTTTTTATCATGGTTCAAATCACTTTCGCACAATCTACAATAGACGCAGAAATCAGACCTCGATTTCAATACCAGCACGGATACAGATCAATAGTAGATACCAGTCAAGCTGCCAATGTTTTTATCGATCAGCGAACAAGAATAAATTTTCGTCACAAAACAAAGGGCCTCGAAATTAGAATTTCCCTTCAGGATGTAAGAACATGGGGCAGTCAGAATCAAGTAAATGCAACAGACGGATTAACTTCCATCCATGAAGCTTGGGGAGAGTCATTTATAAATGACAAATTATCTGTTAAGTTTGGCCGTCAAGAAATTGTTTTGGATGATCGAAGGATTTTCGGGAATTCGCCTTGGGCTCAACAAGCAAGAAGACACGACGCACTCATTTTAAAGATTAAACCTGATTCTACCTTTCAAATTCACATTGCAGGCGCCTACAATCAAGGTTCATTCAATTACAACACCAACAACAGTAGTTATAAAGCGTTTCAATATTTATGGGCTCACAAAGATTTCTCGAATAACTTTAACGTAAGTCTGTTGTTTTTAAACTTAGGTAACGAAGCAAGTAGATTAGATAGCCCTGGAGAATACGTTTTTAAAGATGTTTACAATCAAACTATTGGAACGAGGATTATTTATAAAAAAGACAAGCTAAAATTCAGTTCAAACGTTTATTACCAAACTGGTACTGGGCTGTATACGAAAACTGACGTAAGTAATAATTACATTAAGGACTGGACGAATACAGAAATTTCTGCATTGTCTTTAAAGGTAGAAGCTCAGTACGATATACTAGATAGCTTAACTGGTGCTGTTGGTTACGAAACCCAATCGGGAATGAATCAGGATGCAGAAAACCCATTACAAAACAATTCATTCACCCCTTTCTTCGGAAGCAATCATGGGCACAACGGCAACATGGATTACTATTATGTGGGTAATCACATGAACAGTGTTGGGCTTACCGACATTTACTTTAAAACCGATTTAAAGAAGAAAAAACACAATCTAGGAGCTAACCTGCATTTGTTTTTCGCAACGGCAAATATTCTCGACAATACTGACACTAGTGGTGTAGCTGTTATGCAAAATGCAAACCTAGGTACTGAAATAGATTTGTACGGCGGCTTTAATTTGTCGGAAGGCGTAAGTATAAAAATTGGGTATTCGCATTATTTTGCGACATCAACATTGGCCATGCTTAAAGGCATTACCAATGTTGATGGCACCGATCAAAACAACGCAACCAACAATTGGGGTTATGTAATGATTACAATGAAACCTAAATTTTTTAGCCGTAAACCTAAGTCTTAAGAATAAAGCTGCAAGTGCCTTATGGCCTAGCTAAAATCATCGTTACTATCTAAATTAACTTCAGAGTCAGAACGACTTTCTCCTGGTCGAGTAGCAGTACCCTTAGTCGATTTCTTTTTAGGTTTTCTATTCTTTATTGAATCTGCCCCTAGTAAACTCGATTGAATTTGCGTTTGTAAGTCACCAACTGTTCCCGGAGAATAAGGCATAAAAATAGTACTGATATTCTCGTCTGCCAGTCGGCTAATTGTATCATAATGCTGAGTCATAAAAAGCATGTTCATTACCTGTTGCCCCGTAACTCCTTCTTCCATAGCGCCTCTAACCTCTTCAACAGAATGTTTTAACCCATTGGCTATCGCAATTCTCTGCTCAGCAATACCTTGCCCTTGAAGCTTTTTACTCTGTGCCTCAGCCTCGGCAGCTGTTACCACTTTAATCTTATCTGCTTCAGCATATTCCTTAGCAGCTTCTTTCATTCTTTTAGCAGCGTTAATCTCATTCATCGAATTCTTCACCCTCGCATCAGGATCAATATCGGTGATTAATGCTTTTACAATTTCGTATCCAAATTCGCTAATTGTTTCAGTCAATTCCTCTTTAACCGCAACAGCAATTTTATCCTTTTCGCTAAAAACATCATCCAAAATCATATTAGGAATTTCCGATCTAATTGAATCAAATACATACGATTGAATCTGTTGAGCAGGATCGTCGAACTGATAAAATGCTTTCCGAACTCCACCTTCGCTACTCGAAACAAAATACTGAACAGATACTACCAAGCGAACAAATACATCATCTTTAGTTTTTGTTTCTACCTCAACCGGCAATTCCATTAACCTTAAGTTAACCGTTCCTGCTTTCTGATCTATTAAAGGAATTTTAAAATGTAAACCTGCTTGTGCTACTATGTTAAACTTTCCTAGTCGCTCTATAATTACCGCTGTTTTTTGTTTAACCGTATAAACACTTCCTACTGCAAATAGCAAAACTCCTATAGAAATGATGATATTGATAATAATACTCCCGTCCATAATAATTGATTTAATGTTGATTTAAAATGCTTAATAATTCTGTTAGAAAATCATCGCAACTTATTTTACTTATTTGATTAAATTAGTGTGATCATTTCAGCAAATCAAGATAGAATAGATTTACCACAATACACATGTGTACGGTGCTTTATTTTAGCTTATTATAAACTACTTCTATGACCATTATTGAAATCCTTGAATTTCATCTTTTCACCATTGGAGATTTCACACTTACTATCCACAACCTTGCGTTGGTTGTGTTTATCCTGCTCTTTACATGGGGAATCCTTGGATTTATTAATCGCCTTTTTCAACGGCATTGGAAAAGAGATAACTGGGAAACTGGCAGGTCGCATTCGCTTTTTAAAATTGTTCAATACTTTGTTTGGATTATTGCCATCATTGCATGTTTTAATGCGCTGGGCATGGGAGTTACATGGTTTTTAGCGGGTTCTGCCGCATTGGGTTTAGGGCTTGGTTTTGGACTTCAAACATTTTTCAGCGATATCATCTCAGGGATTTTTCTTTTAGTTGAAGGGACTATTGAGGTGGACGACGTAATTGAGGTGGACAGTATTGTAGGGAATGTGAAAAAAATCAGCCTCCGAGCAACTACTATTACTACCAGAGACGACATCATTATAATTGTTCCAAATCATAAGTTTTTCACTGACAATGTCATCAATTGGAGTCATAATGAAGACCAAACAAGGTTTTCGGTAACGGTTGGAGTAGCTTATGGCAGCGATACTACATTGGTAAAAAAGATTTTATTAGAATGTATAGCAGAACATCCGGAGGTACTTCCTACACCCGACCCCATTGTTAGGTTCAACGATTTTGGAGATTCGTCGTTAGATTTCGAAGTGTTTTTTTGGAGCGAGAACATCTTTAGAATAGAAAGAATTCAAAGTGATATTCGTTTTTTAATCGATCAGAAGTTTAGAGATAATGCAGTTGAAATTCCTTTTCCACAAAGAGATTTACACATTAGATCGGGGTTAAAATAATTGCTGTAATTTCAATTACAAACCCGATTCTTTAATTCTTAATTCCTTGTTCGTTATTCCTTGTTCGTTAATCGACATTCCTTGTTCTAAAAATATCGAATATCGATTAACGAATAATGATTTTATAAATTTAAACCGTTTGAGAAACCTCTTCTCACTATTAAGAGAGGAGAATTATTCGACTCCTTAGTCGGAGACTGAGGAGCGACCCACTATAAAAAACTCAGTTCTTCTGTTAAGCCATCTCCCATCAGGGTTATCAGAGCCATCGGGGTTAGTCGAGTAGGTAAAGAGGAATCTCACCCCTAAACCTCTCACAGAACCGTACGTGAACCTCTCAATTCATACGGCTCTTATTATGCGGCCAAATTCTTAGATTAATTGATAACCTAAAGCCCAATGATGTGATGGCTATCGACTTTGTTCTTTCTTTAAAAATCATCCCTCTTCAAGTTGTTGTTAAATAATAAAACAGCATAATTGACCCCCTTCGCTCCACACTCATT
>JABSPQ010000311.1 GCA_013214205.1 Flavobacteriales bacterium | reverse complement strand
GTAGAAGAGTATCATAAGTCGATCCAATCCAATACGTGCTTTGCAAAATCACCATCAAGAACCACCACTACACAAAAAAGCCATTTTATAGCTTCTATCGGAGCTTTCAATCGGTTTGAATTGATTAAAATGAGGAAGGGTAATAATCATTTTTGCCTAAAACGCTACATAAATATTATGGCAATGAAAAAAGCAACAACCGAAGTACAACAGTTATTAACACCCAATTTAGCAAAAGTGGCTTAACGATGCGTAACATGAGTAATTAAATACGTTTTCTCGATTCTGTTTTGAAAAAATGACGTTTTAGGTGTTTTTGATTCGAAACTCAATAGGAATAAACGAAACAGGTTTGTTTGCAAGTTTCCTATGCAAATTGTGCGCGGTTTTAAAGGTCGAATAATTTGAATTTCATGGGTATATTTCTGTCAAAACATCAAATTCAAAACTTTTATTTCGCTGTAATTTGCCGCCCGATTTATGAGTAAAAGTGTTGGCTATTTAACCTTTATCGACGACGGCAATATGTTTTATTGGACCCTGAAAAAGGGTTGGTATAATTTTTATACAACAAAATCTCAATACTTTGCCAAATAAGTTTTGAGAATTTGTCAAGGTTGAAAACTAAGGCCAATTGTTAATAACAATGAAATTATCCCTCTTGTCTCGTGGGAAAATAATTTCGATCTTGCGTAAGCATTTCAGGGAGATTCATTCCATACCGAAAAGCAGTAATTAAGTTTAACCACAAATAGGTCAATATATGTCATCAGATATAAGCGAGGAAAAAGAAACCAAGGTTGAGTCAGAAACTAGTAAAGAGGCAAATCCTGGTGAAAGAGAATCGTTTACATATGAGCATATACTAGAGAAAGCGACAGCTTACTTTAAAGGAGATGAATTAGCAGCTAGTGCATGGATCAATAAATATGCGCTTAAGGATTCTTCTGGGAAGATCTACGAACAGACTCCTGTCGACATGCATTTGAGGTTAGCAAAAGAGATTGTTAGAATAGAAAGAAAATATGCTAACTCTTATACTGAAGAGGAAGTTTTAGAAGTAATAGGAAACTTTAAATACATCATTCCACAAGGTGGTCCGATGACAGGTATTGGAAACGATTTTCAAATCGCTTCACTTTCAAATTGTTTCGTAATTGGCAACGATGGTAATTCAGATTCTTATGGAGGAATCATGAAGATTGATCAAGAGCAAGTTCAATTAATGAAAAGACGTGGTGGAGTTGGTCACGATTTATCACACATTCGCCCAGGTGGAAGCGCAGTATTAAATAGCGCATTAACGTCAACAGGTATTGTTCCATTCATGGAAAGATATTCTAACTCAACAAGAGAAGTTGCACAAGATGGAAGAAGAGGAGCTTTAATGTTGAGTGTTTCAATTGCTCATCCAGATTCTGAAAAATTTATCGATGCAAAAATGGACGGTACTAAAGTTACTGGCGCAAATGTATCTGTTAGAATCGACGACAAATTTATGAGAGCTGTAAAAAGTGGCTCTAGTTACACTCAACAATATCCTGTTGAATCTGCAGACCCAGACGTTAAGCAAGATATTGATGCAGGTAAATTATGGGATAAGATAATTCACAACGCATGGAAATCTGCCGAGCCAGGAATCTTATTTTGGGATACAATTAAAAACGAATCTGTTGCAGATTGCTATGCAGATTTAGGATTTAAAACTGTTTCAACTAATCCTTGTGGCGAGATTCCTTTATGTCCTTACGATAGTTGCAGATTATTAGCGCTTAACTTATTTAGCTACGTTGAACAACCTTTCACCGAAGAGGCTTCTTTCAACTTCCCGCTTTTCAAAAAACATGCTAGAATGGCTCAAAGAATAATGGACGACATTATTGAAATGGAGTTAGAAAAAATTGATTTGATTTTAAATAAAATTGAACGCGATCCAGAAGATGATGAGGTAAAAAGAGTTGAAAGAAACCTTTGGACAAACATCAAGGAAAAATGTATTCAAGGAAGAAGAACAGGAGTTGGTGTAACTGCTGAAGGCGATATGTTAGCTGCACTTGGACAACAATATGCATGCGAAGAAGCAATTGCATTTTGTACTAAGGTTCATAAAACATTGGCGCTTGAGGCTTACAGATCATCTGTTGAGATGGCAAAAGAAAGAGGTGCGTTTCCATTATACGATCCAGTTAGGGAAGAGAAAAATCCTTTCGTAATGAGAATTAAAGATGCAGATCCTGCCTTGTACGAAGACATGGTAAAACATGGTAGAAGAAACATTGCGCTACTTACAATTGCTCCTACAGGAACAACAAGCTTAATGTCGCAAACATCTTCAGGTATAGAGCCAGTGTTTATGGTGGCGTACAAAAGAAGAAAGAAAATCAATCCTAACGATAAAAATTCTAAAGTAGATTTTGTTGATGAAGTTGGCGATTCTTGGGAAGAGTACCACGTATTCCACCACAACTTTGCCAAATGGTTAGAAGTAAAAGGATACAATGTTGAAGAGGTAAAATCAATGTCTCAAGAAGATTTGAATAAAATTATTGAGAAATCTCCATACCACAACTCTACAGCAAACGATATTAATTGGTTAAACAAAGTAAAACTTCAAGGTAGCGTTCAAAAATGGGTTGACCATTCTATTAGTGTAACAGTAAATGTTCCTAATGAAGCTACAGAAGAATTAGTTTCTGATATCTACAAAACTGGTTGGGAAACTGGTTGTAAAGGAATCACTGTTTATAGAGATGGTTCTAGATCAGGTGTTATGATCTCGAATAATGAGGGTAAAAAAGAAACTAAAGAAGAAGCGAAAGACGTGTTTATTGAAACACAAGCTCCAAAACGTCCTGAAATGCTTGAAGTTGAAATCGTAAGATTCAATAACAACCAAGAAAAATGGATTGCAGTAGTAGGTTTATTAAACGGACGTCCTTACGAAATCTTTACTGGTAAAGCAGAAGAATCTTTCTACTTGCCTAGCTGGGTTGAAACAGGATGGGTAAGAAAAAGCAAATCTGAAGACGACGGCAAAACACGTTACGATTTCCAATACCGAGATAAAGAAGGATATAAGATCACCATCGAAGGATTATCAAGATCGTTCAACATGGAGTTCTGGAACTATGCTAAATTAATCTCAGGAATTCTTAGGCATGGTATGCCATTACCGTCTGTTGTAGATGTAGTTTCTAACCTTCACCTAAACGATGAGTCGTTAAACACTTGGAAAAACGGTGTGGTAAGAGCGCTTAAAAAGTTTATCCCTAACGGAACAACACCAGTGCAGAATATGTGCCCTAGTTGTGGCGATCCATCTTTGGTTTACGAAGAAGGTTGTCTTAACTGTAAAAGCTGTGGGCATTCTAAGTGTGGTTAAAAACCGCCTACAGTCAACGATTCTAAGCATTTTCTACCTAACTTTGCGTTAAGTTTTTAATTAAAACATGGCGGAAGAAATAAAAGAAACTAGAGGAAGTTTACTATTAAGGTCAGTATGGCCTTTCGGGTTTATTCACGTACTCCCACTTGCAGCAATCTGGACAGACGTAACGTCGTTCGATTGGATTTTGTGTGGTGCGATGTATGTGATGAGGATGTTTTTTATCACTGGTGGTTACCACAGATACTTTGCTCATAAAACATATAAAACTTCTCGCGTAGGGCAGTTTGTTATAGCTTTTATGGCGCAAACCTCACTGCAAAAAGGAGCGTTGTGGTGGGCTGCTCATCATAGGGTACATCATAAAACAAGCGACACAGTTCAAGATCCTCATTCAATGAAAGTATATGGGTTTTGGTATTCGCATCTAGGTTGGATTTTGGGGCCAGATTATAAGGAAACGGAATACGACTTAATACGAGATTTTTCAAAATTCAAGGAATTGGTATGGTTAAATAAGTATCACCTTATTCCACCCTTCACATTATTATTAGTTATTTGGTTAGCTGGTAACTGGGTTAACGGAGGTTCTGTATTGGCTTTTGAGGCAGGTGTGTCTACGTTCTTAATTGGGTTTACATTGAGCACCGCGATTCTTTATCATGGAACATTTTCAATCAATTCTGTGATGCATTACTTTGGCAAGGCCAGATATGAAACTGGAGACGAATCCAAAAATCACTTCCTTCTCGCAATAATTACACTTGGCGAAGGATGGCACAACAACCACCATTATTATCAGTCGGCATCAAGGCAAGGCTTTTTCTGGTGGGAAGTAGACATCACCTTTTACATATTAAAAACCCTCTCATTCTTTGGTTTAGTTTGGGATTTAAGAGGAGTGCCTAACCATATTAAATATTCTAAGAACCTTGAACACGCCAAAGAATTGGCGAAAGAAGCGGCCGAAGAATCAAGAGGAAAGTCGTAGTTCGTTCTTCAATTCATAGACAGCCTAAGTTATGTCGAACCAAGTTGTAAAAGCAAATGCCTTCCGAAAAGTTTGGATCATCCTAAACTTTGCATACGCCATGTTCATGATTTGTTTTCCTACCGTGATAGAAAATATTTTTGGAATGTTTAAACACGATGTTGGCACGGGCAGGTTAAAATGGTGGACAACTAAAATGGTTAGAGACCTCCGAGTTAATATCAAAGTAATTAACAGCAGTAATTTTTCATTCGAAAAAGGCAAGCGCTACATCATCATGAGCAATCATTCTAGCTTTACAGATATTCCGTTTGCCATGCACGCTATGGGGCCTACAATTAGGTTTATGAGCAAAGCCGACATCTTAAAAATACCGATTGTAGGGCCAGCAATGCGAGCATCTGGATTTGTTTCTGTTGATAGGAGATCTAGTTTCCAAGCTCAAAAAGATTTAGAATATGCAAAGAAAAAATTAGGAGAAGGTATTCAACTTTGGGTGGCTCCGGAAGGCACCAGAACTAAAGATGGGAAATTGCTACCGTTTAAAAGAGGTGTATTTAAAATGGCGATGGAAGTGGATGCCATAATAATTCCGTTAGGATTAAGAGGGTGCGATAAAGTAGTTCCCGCAGGGAAACTTGAAATCTACCTAAACGAAAATGTAGAGGCTCACATTGGTACTCCAGTCAATACATCGGATTACACCAAAGAAACGATGAAAGACCTAATAGACGAAACCCGAAATCAAATCCTTAAACTCAAAGGCGAAGTTGCCTAACAACAACGAAAAGTAAAAGCAGCTCCCCTTCAAGGGGATGCTGTCACGTCGCAGACGTGACTGAGGGGACATAATAAACCAAGAGGACTTAACTATTTACCCTATCAGTCGCTCAATCTTCTCGGAGATAACAACCGAAGATCCCGAATTATCCTTCACATATTTACTGCTTATAGAACCTTTTTTTGTAATTAATTCCGCGTCCATAATTAACATTTCAATGGCATCTCCAAATTCCTTTTTGTTCGAAACACATTGTGCAGCACCCAGCTCAATTAATTCCTTTGCCTCAATAAACTTCGAATAATTAGGTCCGAAAAATAGAGGTTGCGAGTGAGAAGCCGGTTCAAGTAAATTATGGATGCCTTCGCCAAAACCACCTCCAATAAAAGTAAAGTCGCCATATTGGTACATGTTCGAAAGAATTCCAATACTATCAATAACAACCAAACCGCAAGTAGCAGCATTCTCTTTTGTTAAACCCGAAAACCTTGTAGCACTACCTTTAAATTGCTTTAAAATAGATTCAATTGTGTTGTCGTCCACCTCGTGCGGAGCAATTAAGAATTTCACATCTGATTGCGGCCGATTCATAAAATCCATCAAAACATCAACGTCTTTGTTCCAAGTACTGCCGGCAACCAATAGTTTCGCATTGCCCTTAAACAATTCAATTAAATCGACAGGTTTTTTTCTAGCCGATTTTTCTAACACCCTATCAAAGCGCGTATCGCCAATTACAGCTACATTATTTAAATTGAACTCACTTAATAAATCATACGAAGATTGATCTTGCACGAACAAATGATCTACCTTTTTTATGATATTTAGAAACCATTTCCCGTACCACGAAAAGAAAAACTGTTCTCTTCTAAACAAAGAAGAGATAAAAATAGTGGGGATTTTTCTCTGTTGAAGTTCCTGTAAATAATTGAACCAAAATTCATACTTAATAAAAAACACAATCTTAGGATCAACAATATTTAGAAACTCCTTTACATTCGAATTTAAATCGAAAGGCATGTAAAAAATCAAATCGGTTGAGTTCTTTGCCTTAATCACCTCGTATCCCGAAGGTGAAAAGAAAGTAATTAGAATTTTGTGACTTGGATGCTTCTCCTTCATTAAATCAATGATGGGTCGGCCTTGCTCATACTCGCCTAACGAAGCGCTATGAAACCAAATGATCTTATCAGTTGGATTAATTTCTTTCTGAAGTTCTTCGAATAAATTGTCTCGGCCCTTATTCCAGTGTCCTAATTTAGAATTAAACGGTGCAAGCAATTTGAGAATCACATTGGCTACAGAAATCGCCAAATTATAAAGTACACCCATAGTAGTAATTAGTCTACATAATACTCTCTGGCTACCCTTCTGTACAACGGGATAATCCAACCAAACTTAACGCCAACCAAAGCATCATTGCGGTATTCTGTGTCATACGCCATCTCGTCATAATTATATCCTCGTCTATTAACCGATCGAGCATATAAAAAATCGAAACCGCCATAAAAGCTAATTCTTCTATTATTACCCAAAAATAAATAACCTAAAAAGCCACCTGCCGAAACCCCACTAGTTAGCCGATCATAACCTTCCTTCATTTCGTCAGTTAAGCTATAAAGATTCAAACCTAAACTCCGTACATGCACCTTATGTTGTAAATAACCCAGCTTACCCGTAAGCATAATTCCCGAATTAGGATTGGGCCCAAACATAAGAAAAATCCGGCCAAAACCTACGTGCGCATTAAAGCCTCTTTCGAGCAAAAGCACCTCAATTAAACTCCCATCTCGATCAATTACACGGTTTTGACTAGTAACTAGCTCATCAATAATATCATTAGTTTTAATGGTGTCGCGCCAGAAAAAATTAGCGTCGGCAGTTATAATCCAATTACTACTAAATTTAAACATATAGCTGGCTCCGATAGATATGCTGGATAAGAAACGTTCCGACATTTCCATTTGAGGCGTTTGATAACCAATGACAACCGATATTAAAGACGCATTGATTGTGGTGTCTTTTACATTCATTTGCGCACGACATTGGTTGCCGTTAATTCCTAACGAAATGAGCACTGTAAGTAATATAAATAGAGGAAGTTTCATCGTAAAAGTACTGCTTGTAGAATGTCTGTTATTCGCATAAATTGCCATCTTTGTAATAGCAAAATTAGCTATATTTGCCGTCCAATCTTAACGCAAAGATAAGTATTCGCATGAGAGATATTCAGATGGTTGACCTTAGAGGTCAATATGAAAAGATTAAACCCGAAGTAAACAGCGAAATTCTAAACGTATTAGATTCGGGAGCATACATCAATGGTCCTTTGGTAAAATCGTTGGCCAACGATTTGGGCGAATACATTGGCTCATCACATTGTATTCCTTGTGGTAATGGTACCGACGCGCTTCAAATAGCGCTAATGGCTTTAGGTCTTGAGCCTGGCGATGAGGTAATCACCGTTCCATTTACATTTATTGCTACTGCAGAGGTAATTTCTTTGCTTAATCTTAAAACCGTTTTTGTAGATGTTGAGCCTGGCACATACAACATGAAAATGGACGCTGTTGAGGCTGCAATTACCGAAAAAACAAAATGTATTATTCCAGTTCATTTGTTTGGTCAGGCAGTTAACATGGAGTCTTTGATGAAGTTAGCAGATGCTCATGGAATTCCTGTACTCGAAGATAATGCACAATCGCTAGGCGCCGAGTATCTTTTTACAGATGGGACTCGTACTAAGGTTGGCAATGTTGGGAAAATTAGCACTACTTCATTCTATCCTTCAAAATCGTTGGGATGCTATGGCGACGGTGGTGCAATATTTACTAGTGACGATGAACTTGCGGCCAATATTAGAATGATTGTTAATCATGGGTCGAAAGAAAAATATTATCACGAAGTAGTAGGGGTTAACTCAAGATTGGATTCAATACAAGCATCAATATTGGGAATTAAATTGAAGAAACTAGACGAGTATATTGTTGAGAGACAAAAAGCCGCCGCCTTTTACGATAACGGACTGGCTGGTATTGCAGGACTTCAAACGCCTACAAAATCTTCATACAGCACACATATTTATCATCAATATACACTTACAGTAGATGATAAAAGAGACGAATTGCATGAGGCATTAAGTGCCAAAGGAATCCCAACCATGGTATACTATCCTGTTCCATTGCATTTGCAAAAAGCATATCCGAATGAGGGTGGAGCAGGTTCGTTTCCAGTTTCAGAATCATTGGCAAGTAAAGTTTTATCCCTTCCAATGCATACCGAATTACAGGAAGATCAACTAGAGTTTATTGTAGAATCAATTGTAAATTTCTTTAAATAAAAAAGATATGAATATAGCGGTAGTAGGAACGGGTTACGTAGGATTGGTTACAGGTACATGTTTAGCAGACACTGGTAACAATGTAATTTGCGTTGATATAGATACAGCCAAAGTTGAAAAATTAAAAAATGGCGAAGTTCCAATTTATGAGCCGCAGCTTGATATTTTGTTTCACCGTAACATCAAACAAAACAGGCTTTCTTTCACAACTAATTTAAAGGAAGCGGTAGATCAATCTCAAATTATTTTCTTAGCACTGCCTACTCCACAAGGAGAAGATGGATCAGCTGATTTGTCGTACATATTAAAAGTAGCCGACGATTTGGGTAAAATTATTACCGATTATAAAATAATTGTTGATAAAAGCACTGTTCCTGTTGGCACTTCCGAAAAAGTAGAAGCGGCGGTTAAAGCCAATGCTAAGGTTGATTTCGACGTTGTTTCCAATCCTGAATTTTTAAGGGAAGGTTTTGCGGTTGAGGATTTCTTAAAGCCAGATCGTGTTGTAATTGGTTCTTCTTCCGATAAAGCGAAGGCGATTATGAAGGATCTTTATCGTCCATATGTTAGGCAAGGCAACCCGATTATATTCATGGATGAAAAGAGTGCTGAGCTCACCAAATATGCAGCAAATGCTTTTCTTGCAACCAAAATTACTTTCATGAACGAGATTGCGAACTATTGCGAAAAAGTAGGCGCAGATGCCGACATGATTAGAATAGGCATGGGAACTGATACAAGAATTGGTAAAAGGTTTTTATTTCCAGGTATTGGATACGGCGGAAGTTGCTTCCCGAAAGATGTGCAAGCCTTGCAAAAATCGGGCATGGATATGCAGCACGAATTCAAAATTTTAAATGCTGTTTTAGAGGTAAACGACAAGCAACGAATTATTCTGGCGGATAAAATAAAAAGCTATTATGGCGATGATTTAACAGGAAAAAAGTTCGCCGTTTGGGGATTGGCATTTAAGCCAGATACCGATGATATTAGGGAAGCACCGGCTTTGTACATTATTGATGAATTGCTAAAGGCAGGAGCTACAGCCAAAGTATACGATCAGGAAGCAATGGAGAATGTAAAAGCTGAACTTGGTGATAAAGTAGAATATGCTGCCGACCAGTACGCATGCTTAGAAGATTGCGATGCATTAATAATTGCTACAGAATGGCCAGCTTTTAGAACACCTGATTTCGAAAATATGAGCAATGGCCTTAAACACAAAGTGATTTTTGACGGTAGAAATCTTTACGATTTATCTCAAATGGAAAATCAAGGATTTTATTATTCTAGCATTGGACGAAAGTTAATACAATAAATTATGGGTAGAGTACTTATTACTGGAGCCGCAGGTTTTCTTGGTTCGCATCTTTGCGACAGAATGTTGAAGGATGGTCATCAAGTTGTTGCAATGGACAACTTAATTACTGGACGTAGAAGTAATTTGGAGCATTTAGACAGCAAGGAAAATTTCGAGTTTATTAATTATGATGTGTCTGAATACATCGACGTTGAAGGAGATTTGGATTACATAATGCATTTTGCTTCGCCAGCTAGTCCTATTGATTACTTGAAAATCCCGATTCAAACCTTAAAGGTTAGCTCTTTGGGAACGCACAACTGTTTGGGTTTGGCGTTGAAAAAATCAGCAAGAATTATTGTGGCGTCAACTTCGGAAGTTTACGGTGATCCATTGGTTCACCCTCAAAAGGAAACGTATTACGGCAATGTAAACCCTGTTGGCCCAAGGGGTGTTTACGACGAGGCAAAAAGATTTCAAGAAGCCATTACTATGGCTTATAACAATATACATGGCCTTGAAACAAGAATAGTAAGAATCTTTAACACTTATGGACCTAGAATGAGATTGAACGACGGTCGTGTACTTCCTGCGTTCATTGGTCAGGCTTTAAGAGGAGAAGACATGACTGTTTTTGGTGATGGTTCTCAAACCAGATCATTCTGTTACGTTGACGATTTGGTAAATGGCATTCTTAAACTTTTAATGAGTGATTATTCTGGGCCAGTTAATATTGGAAACCCAGATGAGATTACGATTAGTCAGTTTGCAGAAGAAATCAATGAATTAACAGGTAAAAACAGACCAGTTGTTTACCACGATTTACCAACAGACGATCCATTACAAAGAAAGCCTGATATTGAGTTGGCAAAAAAAGAATTAGAATGGGAACCTAAAGTAGGTCGTGCTGAAGGTTTAAAAATAACCTACGAATACTTTAAATCACTTTCTCAAGAAGAGTTATTTGCAAAGGACCACAACACATTCGAAAAATACACAAAGTAATGGCCGACTATTTTGCACATGAAACCGCTGTAATCGATGAGGGCTGCTCTATTGGAGCAGGAACCAGCATCTGGCATTTCAGTCATATTATGCCCGATTGCGAGATTGGAGAAAAGTGCAACATAGGTCAAAACGTAGTTATTTTACCTGGAGTTAAATTAGGAAGCAACGTAAAGGTGCAAAACAATGTTTCCCTATATACAGGAGTAACTTGTGAAGACGATGTATTCTTGGGGCCATCAATGGTTTTTACCAACGTTATCAACCCAAGGAGCGCTGTAATTAGGAAAAATGAGTACATGGAAACAACAGTTGGAAAAGGGGCTACTATAGGTGCCAATGCAACAATTGTGTGCGGACATAACATTGGTGAGTATGCCTTTATTGGCGCTGGTACAGTAGTTATAAAAGAAATTGCCCCTTATGCCTTGGTAGTTGGTAATCCTTCAAAGCAAATTGGTTGGATGAGCGAATATGGAAACAAGCTTATATTCAATGAAAGTGGAGAAGCAACGTGCGAGGAAAGCAAAGAGAAATATAAACTTGAAAACGGGAGAGTTAGTAAAATAAGTTAATTACAAATGATCGAAGGGAAAATTAAATTCGCCGTATTAGGTTGTGGTCATATTGGAAAGCGGCACATGGAAATGATCCACAGGCATCCAGAAGGGGAACTTGTTGCAGGAGCAGATGTTCGACCAAGAGAAGAACTTGGTGTTGAGGATAACGAACTTCCCATATTCGATTCATTAAGCAGTTTATTGGCTTCCGGTCTTGAATTTGACGTAGTAAACATTTGTACGCCAAATGGACTGCATGCTGGCAACGCGTTGGAGGCATTAGAAGGAAGAAAAAATATTGTTTGCGAAAAGCCAATGGCTTTAACTAAGCTCGATTGCGAAAAAATAATTTCGAAAGGATTAACACTTTCAAAACAGGTTTTTTGCGTGATGCAAAACAGGTATTCGCCTCCGTCAATTTGGATTAAAGACGTTGTAGAAAAGAAAATATTAGGAGAAATATTCTCGGTGCAAATCAATTGCTACTGGAATCGCGACGACCGCTATTACAAAAAAGATGGCTGGAAAGGTAGAGCCGATTTAGACGGAGGAACCTTATTTACTCAGTTTTCTCACTTTATCGACATTATGTTTTGGCTATTTGGCGATATAAAAAATATTCAAGGGAAATTTAAAAACTGTTCGCACAAAGGAATCATCGATTTTGAAGATACAGGGATTGTAAATTTTGATTTTGTTGAAGAGGGGATGGGTAGTATCAACTATTCTACTTCAATTTGGGATACCAATTTCGAAAGCAGCATCACAATTATTGGTAGCAAAGGCACGGTAAGATTGGGTGGCCAGTATATGAATAAAGTAGAATACTGTCACATCGAAGGATACACGATGCCCGGATTAACCGAAGGGAATCCATCAAATAATTATGGTGGTTACCAAGGATCTGCAGCGAATCACAATTATGTAATTCAAAATGTAATCGACACATTAAAAGGTAAAACGTCGATAACTACCAACTCGTTGGAAGGGCTCAAAGTAGTCGACATTATAGAAAGAATCTATCAATTAAAAACCGAATAACATGTATAATAAATTAATTGCCAAAGAAGCAAAACTTTGTATAATAGGTCTCGGTTATGTGGGGTTGCCTATAGCATTAGAATTCGCTAAAACAATTTCTGTTATTGGGTTCGACATCAATGAAGATCGCATAAACATGATGAAAAACAACCAAGATCCTAGCGAGGAATTAGAAGCTAGCGATTTTGAGGGTTGCGACATCACATTTACTTCGTCTATTGAAGATATAAAAGCGGCTAGTTTTTATGTAATAGCGGTACCAACTCCTATTGATGACAGGAAAATGCCTGTTTTGGATATTTTATTAAGCGCTTCAAACATTGTAGGAGAAGCTGTTTCAAAAGGCGACTATATTATTTTTGAATCTACCGTTTATCCCGGTTGTACCGAAGAAGATTGTATTCCTGTGGTTGAAGAAGCATCTGGCTTAAAATTCGAGACCGATTTTAAAGTTGGTTATTCACCAGAAAGAATTAATCCAGGCGATAAAGAGCATACCATTAGCAATGTAATTAAAGTAGTAGCGGGATGCGATGAAGAATCGTTAGAAGAGATTGCAAAAGTTTACGAGATTGTAGTAAAAGCTGGAGTTCACAGAACGCCAAACATTAAAGTTGCTGAGGCTGCAAAAATTATCGAAAACACGCAGCGCGATGTAAATATTGCATTGATTAATGAATTGTCGATAATCTTCAATAAAATGGGCATCAATACTTATGATGTACTGGAGGCTGCCGGAACTAAATGGAATTTCTTAAACTTTCAACCAGGCTTAGTTGGTGGTCATTGTATCGGCGTTGATCCATATTATTTAACGTACAAAGCGGAAGGATACGGTTACCATTCTCGGGTTATAAACTCGGGCAGGTACGTAAACGACTCAATGGGTTTTTACATTGCCAAACAGATTGTGAAAAAGGTAATAGCGGCCGACAAAAACATTTCCGAATCGAAAATATTGGTTATGGGTGCTACCTTTAAAGAGAATGTGAGCGACATCCGAAATTCTAAAGTTGCCGATGTAATTAAAGAATTAAAGTCGTTTTCTGTAAACGTTGAGGTGCATGATCCGCATGCTTCTTCAAAAGATTTACAACATGAGTATGGTTTTGGTTTAATAGATGAAATAGGAAATGGTTACGATGCTGTAATCGTAGCGGTTAATCATAAGGATTACCTCGATTTTGACACGGCATATTTTAAATCTATTATGACAGACAAAGGTATTTTGGCAGATTTAAAAGGAATTTATCGCCACAAAATTGAAGGTATAGAATACTGGAGCTTGTAATAAAAAATAACACATTAGTATGGCCAATAAGGTATTAGTTACGGGGGGATTGGGTTACATCGGTTCGCATACTGTTGTCGAATTAATCAACAGCGGATTCGAAGTTATTATCATAGATGATCTTTCTAATTCGCATGTTGAGACATTAGATTCAATCGAAAAAATTACTTCGGTTAGGCCAATTTATGGAAATCTGAATATTTGCAATCTCGACGATCTTTTAGAGTTTACTTCTGCTCACAGCAACATCGATGCTGTTATTCATTTTGCAGCTTACAAAGCCGTAGGGGAATCTGTTGATGAGCCGATAAAGTATTACAGAAATAACCTTAATTCATTGCTCAACATTATGACGATGATGGAAGGGCTTTCGAAAAAAAATCTTGTATTTTCTTCTTCATGCAGTGTTTATGGCGAGCCTAAAAGCATACCTGTAAACGAGCAAACGCCTGTTGAGCCAGCAGAGTCGCCTTATGCCAACACCAAATTAATATGCGAAGACATCTGTAAAGATTTTTTCAGAAACATTGATGGAAGCTGCACCTTGCTCAGGTATTTTAATCCGATTGGTGCACACAAAACTGCCTTAATTGGCGAACTTCCTTTGGGCCCACCTAGTAATTTGGTTCCTGTTATTACACAAACTGCCATTGGAAAAAGAGATAAAATGATGGTTTTCGGAGACGATTACGATACGCCCGATGGATCTTGCGTTAGAGACTATATTCATGTTGTCGACATTGCCATTGCTCATGTTTGTGCTGTTAAAAGATTAATAGCAGGTAAAGAAAAAACGAAGGTTGAAACATTTAATTTAGGAACAGGAAACGGTGTAACAGTTTTAGAAATGATCAATTCGTTCGAGAAAGTTTCGGGAGAAAAACTAAATTATGAAATTGCGCCCCGAAGACCTGGCGACGTTTCTGCTATTTACGCAGACGTTAAATATGCGACAGAAGAATTAAAATGGACGGCAGATAGATCTTTAGACGAAACAGTTTTATCGGCTTGGAAATGGGAACTATACTTACAACAACAAAATAATTAGTGAAATTCGATAGAAACATATTGATTACAGGCGGTGCCGGATTTATCGGTTCGTGCGTTGTTCAGTTTATGGTGAAGAAATATCCAAACTACCGGATTATCAATCTCGATAAACTTACCTATGCGGGTAATTTAGAAAACCTTGTTTCTGTTGAGGGAGAATCTAATTATGAATTTGTTAAAGGCGATATTTTAGATCAACCATTGGTTGAATCTATTATGAGAGATAAGCAAGTTGATGGTGTACTTCATTTGGCTGCAGAGTCTCACGTAGATAGATCTATTACCAATCCCGATGAATTTGTAATGACTAATGTTTTAGGAACATTAACCATGCTTAATGCGGCAAAAGCAGTTTGGAATGGCGATTTCGATAACAAGTTATTTTATCACATTTCTACCGACGAAGTTTATGGTTCATTAGGCGAAACGGGCGCTTTTACTGAAGATACTCCCTACGATCCTAAAAGTCCTTATTCGGCATCAAAAGCTAGCTCTGATCACATGGTAAGGGCTTATTTTAATACTTACGATTTCCCAATTGTAATTTCGAATTGTTCCAACAACTACGGACCGTTTCAGTTTCCAGAGAAGTTAATTCCGTTAGCCATAAATAATCTAAAAACAGGGAAACCTATTCCTATATATGGAGAGGGTTTAAATATTAGAGATTGGCTTTATGTAGAGGATCATGCGAGGGCAATCGACATGATTTTTCATAATGGTAAACCGGGTGAAACCTATAATGTTGGTGGACACAACGAATGGAAAAATATTGATCTCATCAATTTGCTTTGCGACATAATGGATAGAAAGCTAGGCAAGGAAGATGGTGCATGCAGAAGCGAAATCACCTATGTTGCAGATAGACTGGGCCATGATATGAGATATGCTGTAGACTCTTCCAAATTGTCGGGTGAGTTAGGTTGGGAAGCGAAAGAAAATTTTAGAGAAAGATTAGAAGAAACAATAGATTGGTATTTAGAAAATGAGTCGTGGTTAGAAAATGTAACTTCTGGCGACTATGCTAAGTACTACGAAGAAAAATACGGTTAACGCAGAAAAAATGTATACAATACCTTATCATACTAAAGACCTTAGCGAGTACTCGTTTTGCATAACGGGCGGTGCTGGGTTTATTGGATCAAATATTATAGAATACCTTTTAAAGTACAACGCTAAAAAAGTTGTGGCTTTTGATAACCTTGCAACAGGCTCTCGCGATAATTTAGTAGCGTTTGCCAACAACCCTAGTTTCTCTTTTATAGAAGGTGATATTTGTGATTATGATGCTGTGTACAATGCTTTAGGCAAGATTGATTTTGTATCTCATCAAGCCGCATTAGGTTCTGTTCCTCGATCTATTGAAGATCCAATCTCAACCAATGCTGCTAATGTTACAGGTTTCTTAAATGTGTTAGAAGCAGCTAGAAAAAGAGAAATAAAGAAAATGGTTTATGCCAGTTCATCATCTGTTTATGGCGATCACGAGGCGATGCCTAAAGTGGAAGAATTTACTGGGAATCCATTATCTCCCTACGCTGTATCTAAGCAAGTGGATGAGTTGTATGCTGGTGTATTTGCCAGAACTTATGGCTTAAACATTATCGGATTAAGGTATTTTAATATTTATGGCCCACGCCAAAACCCTAAAGGTGCGTATGCGGCAGCCATTCCGTTGTTTATTGATTGCATTCGCAGCAATGAGTCACCTAAAATTTATGGCGACGGCGAACAAGTGCGCGATTTTACGTTTGTAGAAAATGCGGTTCAAGCAAACATTAAGGGAATGTTAAATGACGATGACTTAAAAGGCGAAGTATTTAATATTGCAGTGGGCGAAGAAACATCGGTTAACCAACTGGTAGAGATTCTTAAAAATGCACTGGGGAGCGGAATCGAACCCTACTTTGCAGAAGAACGTATTGGAGAAGTGAAAAAATCTGTCGCCGATATTTCCAAAGCAAAAGAAGTGTTAAATTACATTCCTGAAATTAAATTTAAGGAAGGTATAGAACGTACTCTTAGCTGGTTTCAGACTAAATCATAGTTTAGTATTATAGTATATCCGTGGGTTTTTTAGACAAATTATTTAAAAAAAAGGAAGTCTTTTCTAAAGCCGATCTTGGGATTTTAGGGACAGATATGCATTCGCATTTAATTCCAGGAATCGACGACGGTGTGCATACCGTTAAAGATGCTGTGGCGATAATTTCAAACTTAAAAGACTTAGGACTCAAAAAAATAATCACAACACCTCATATTATGAGTGATTATTATAAAAATACAGCAGATACGATAAATAGGGGTTTAGACGATGTAAGAGAGGGTCTTGTAAAGGCCAATATTGATATTACTGTTGAAGCGGCAGCTGAATATTACCTCGATTTTGAATTTGAGGATAAGATTGCAAAAAAGGAACTAATGACTTTTGGAGATAATTTTGTTCTAGTTGAGGTGTCTTTTTTAAATGCACCTGAGAGTTTAAATAGAACAATTTTTAATATGCAATTGGCGGGTTACAAGCCTGTTTTAGCACATCCAGAAAGGTATCCATTTTGGCATCATACCTTTGATAGATACAGAGAACTGAAAGATAAGGGAGTAATACTTCAGTTAAATATCAATTCGCTAATGGGTTATTATTCTCCTCAAATGAAAGGAATAGCTGAGAAAATGATCGATGAAGAACTAATTGGTATGCTGGGTACAGACTGCCATGGAGTTCGCCACATGGAAGCCCTCGAGTTAAGCTTAACAGAAGGCTACCTGCACAAAGTTCTTGCACAGCCGCTTTACAATCCGACGCTATAAGTCAGTTGCGTGAACTGTTTCTAGTTCCCTATTGATTTTCCTAGACAATCCAATCAACACTTTTCCTGGGCCAGCTTCAGTAAACAAATTGCCGCCGTCGGCAACCATATTGTTAATAGTTTGTGTCCATCGTACAGGCGCAGTTAATTGAGCAATAAGGTTTTTCTTAATAGTTTCAGGATCAGTAACCGCACTTGCAGGTACATTCTGATAAATAGGACAACTAGGCGCTACGAAAGCAGTATTGTTAATCGCTTCTTCCAATTCTAATTTTGCTGGCTCCATCATTGGGGAGTGGAATCCACCGCTTACAGGAAGTAATATGGTTCTTTTTGCTCCAGCTGCTGCTAGTTCCTCACAAGCCGCCTTAACAGCCTCTGTAGCTCCCGAAATTACTAACTGGCCGGGGCAATTGTAATTTGCTGTTACCACTACGCCGTCAATTCCTTCACAAATTTTCTCAACAACTTCGTCTTCCAACATTAATATAGCTGCCATCGTAGAATCTGCTAACCCACATGCTTTTTGCATGGCATTGGCTCGTTTAGAAACCAATGCAAGCCCATCTTCAAAAGTTAAAGCCTTGGTTGCAACAAGTGCCGAAAATTCTCCTAAAGAGTGCCCAGCAACCATGTCGGGGTTAAACTTGTCTTCCATGCAAGTAGCAAGAATCACCGAATGAATGAAAATAGCTGGTTGCGTTACATTCGTTTGTTTTAATTCTTCTATTTCACCTTCAAACATTATTTTGGTAATGTCGAATCCAAGAATCTCATTAGACTTAGCAAACATAAAGCGAGCAATCTCACTTTCGTCGTGCAAATCTTTACCCATACCTACGTGTTGCGAACCCTGTCCTGGAAATACAAATGCTTTCATCTAATTTAACTTAATGTTTTACCTATTAAACTTATAAATTCTGATCTAGTACTGGCTTTTAAAAACTCGCCTGTAAAAGCAGAAGTAGTTGTTACCGAATTTTGTTTTTCTACACCTCTCATTAACATACACAAATGCCTAGCTTCAATAACCACAGCTACGCCAAGTGGATTTAATGTATCTTGAATACAATCTTTAATTTGATCGGTAAGTCTTTCTTGTACTTGTAATCTTCTTGCAAAAGCATCAACAACCCTTGGGATTTTACTCAATCCTACAATGTGTCCGTTAGGAATATAGGCGATGTGCACCTTGCCGAAAAAAGGTAAAATGTGGTGTTCGCACATAGAGTACATTTCAATATCCTTAATTACCACCATGTGTTGGTGATCTTGTTTGAAAAGTGCGCTCTTCAATATAGCAGCGGGATCAAGTTTCCTTCCCTGAGTTAAATACTGAAGAGACTTTGCAACTCTCATTGGAGTTTTCTCCAAACCTTCTCGGTCTGTATCTTCTCCTAAAGCTTTTAGAATGTTGAAATAACTCTCCGAGATCGACTCACTTATTTTTTCGTCAATCGGAATGTTGTTCATGTCTAAATCTTCGCTATTATCGTTTTGCATCTTATTTAGTTAGAATTGATTATTCGCCAAAATACTCAACATAGTGGTTTTCTGTTTCTACCAGTTTTATGGAATGAAGAGTAGCGTTTTCAGCACTAATGGGCTCTTGTAATTGTTCCCAAATTCGTTTTGTAAAATTTTCTGTGGATGGTATAATCCCTTGCATAAAATCAACATCAATATTCAAATTGCGATGATCGGCAGGATCAATAACATACTTTTTAAGGATTTCGCTCAATGTTTTTAAATTCATTACAAAACCTGTTTCCTCGCTTGGTTCACCTTTAACGGTGCAAAAAAGCGTGTAGTTATGTCCGTGCCAATTAGGATTAGCGCAGCGTCCAAAAACTTCGTTGTTTTTTTCATCCGACCAATCAGGATTATAAACCCGGTGTGCCGCATTAAAATTTTCTCTTCTTGTAATGTATACCATACTTTTTGCCGTTCCCTTTTTTAAAGAACGCAAATATACTAAGGATTTTGGGAATGGATTGACCTTCTTCTTATCTTTTAATTTAGGATATTTGCCGTCAAATAGTGAAAGCATATGATGAAATTACTGCTGGTGTACGCCACTCAACTTGAAGTAAAGGGATTGCGCAAGCAATACAATGTAGAACTTACTCCTGGTAAGCAAACTTGGTCGTTTAGAGTCGACAATGTTTTGGTAGACGTACTTGTAACGGGTGTTGGAATGGTAAATACCGCCTACCAATTGGGGAAGCTTTTTAATTCAAATTCCTACGACGTTGGGCTAAATATAGGTTTGGCAGGTAGTTTTGATCGATCTATTGAACTGGGAACGATTGTAAACGTAACGTCCGAATGTATTTCGGAATTAGGTGTTGAAGATGGCGATAACTTCCTTCGCTTAGATCAGGTAAGCCCTCAAATGGCCCGAGAGATGTGGGAATCTCCTTCTAAACTTATTAATGAGACAAGTATTGAAAGCTGGTCGGTTAAAAAATTAATGGAAGTAAACGGAATCACGGTTAATACAGTTCATGGCAATGAAGCCTCAATTCGTAAAATTGAGAAATTACTGTCGCCTACGGTTGAAAGTATGGAGGGAGCGGCTTTTTTTACAGCCTGCTTAGATGTTGGAATGCCTTTCGCTGAGATTAGGGCAATTTCTAATTATGTAGAAAAAAGAGATGCTGGTGAATGGGAAGTTGAGAAGTCGTTATCCGCGTTAAACGAGTATGTAGACTGTATAATTAGGTCATTTTAGTTATGGAGGAACGTCAAATTAACATTGGATTTTCACCTTGTCCTAACGACACTTTTATTTTCGATGCAATGATTAATAATCGCATTGATACTGAAGGTTTTGTTTTTAAGCCGGTTATGGCCGATGTTGAAGAGTTGAACCGAAAGGCTTTTTTGAATGAGCTAGAAGTAACAAAGCTCAGTTTCCATGCATTCCTTCATATTTGCGATAAGTATGTACTGTTACGCTCTGGAAGCGCGCTAGGCAATAACTGCGGGCCAATACTAATAAGTAGGCAGAAATACACTAAAGAGGACGTAGAGCAGCTTAAAATCGCTATTCCGGGCAAATACACCACAGCCAACTTTTTGCTTCACCATGCCTTTCCAAATCTTTCGGATCCTGTTGAAATGACTTTTAATGAAATTGAAGGTGCTATTGAAGATGGGAGCGTTGATGCTGGATTGATTATTCATGAGAACAGATTTACCTACGAGGCAAAAGGATTGAATAAAATCATTGATTTAGGGGAGCATTGGTACGATTCTACCAGCGCACCTATTCCTTTAGGCGGAATTGCTGTAAGTAGAGATTTAGATACTGATACTCAAGTTACAATCAATAGGGTTTTAAGGAGAAGTGTTGAATTTGCCATGAATAGCCCTGCTGCCAGCATAGATTTTGTTAAAGCACATTCTCAAGAAATGGAAGACAGTGTGATTAAACAACACATTGAACTTTATGTAAATGATTTTACAAAAGACTTAGGCGATAAAGGGGTAGAGGCAATTAATATAATGCTTGCAAATGCCAAGAAACGAGGAATTGTAAATACGGATGCCGGAATAGAACTGTTCGTACCCCGTTAAAGGTTTTCCTTTAACTCAACCAAAAAGCCTTTTACTCTTTCTAGAGATTTAACAATTTCGATGTTGTTAATCGTATCGTCCTTGTTGTCTTTTAGTTTCTTTTGAGCCCCTTCCAAAGTAAATCCTCTTTCTTTCACCAAATGAAAGATAATGTGAAAATTATCTACGTCACCCTTAGTAAAAAGTCGATTGCCTTTCTTGTTTTTTTTGGGTTTGATGATGTCAAACTGCTTTTCCCAAAATCGGATTAAGGAAGTATTTACATTAAACATTCTGGCTACTTCGCCTATGCTATAGTATAACTTGGATATTTCTTTCTCTTTGTATGGCATTGGAAAGGCTGAAATGTTTCGTGAGAGAAAGGTAGAACTATTCTGCGATTAATCAAATGACTGAGTAGCTCTAGAAGAAATTTCTATTATTTGTTCGAATTCTTCTTCGTTTAAATCGTTATGAAAGTAATAAGCCGGATTCATGTACTTGTTCTTTTTTCTTACCTCATAATGCAAGTGTGGAGCAGTAGAAAGCCCTGTACTGCCAAGGTATCCAATTACGTCGCCACGATGAACCTTTTGACCTTTCTTAACATTAAACCTAATTAAATGGCCATAAACAGTTTGGTACCCATAACCATGGTCGATAATGATGTGTTTACCATATCCTCTTCTCTTAAGATCTTTAACCTTACTAACTTTTCCGTCGCCCGTTGCATAAATTTCTGTTCCAATAGGTGCAACAAAATCAACACCCATGTGAGCCCTTCTGATTTTTAATATCGGATGGATTCTTGATCCGTATCCGCTAGAAATTCTTCTTAAATCTTTATTTCTCAATGGCTGTATTGCAGGGATGCTAGCCATCATTTTGCTTTTGTTCTTAGCTAAATTTAATAATTCATCAAACGATTTAGACTGAACTACCAGACTTTTAGAAATCTGGTCTAATTTTTCAACCGTAGTGCTAACTAACTTAGAGTTCTCGTACCCTTCGTATTTGCCGTATCTATCTGCACCGCCAATACCACCTTTACGTACGTTTTCGGAAATAGCATTAGCTCCGTAAACAGTTCTGTAAAGATTATCGTCTCTTTCTTGAATATCCAATAGGACTTCGTCTACCAAGCCGAGCCTATTATTTAAGATTTCGTATTCTTTTTTTAACTGAGCATTTTCAATCATTAAATGATGCTCTTTTAAAGACGGAAATGCTATATAAGCGATTACATAGATAACAATACCAAAAATTATCCCACTTATTGAAAAGGTGGATCCTTTTTTAATCCAGTACGACGAATTTCTTGCAATCTTCTCGTACCGAAGTGTTTTCGGGTTATACTTGTATTCTAATTTTGCCATTTGGTCAGGCTCTAAATCTATATGTTCAATTCTTCTAGCGGGCAAAATTAATGAAATAATCTATTTTTACAACAAAAATGGGAATCGGAGTGTACGTTTATACTCGATAATTAGTTGTCAATAAATGGAATCAAATCAAATACGACAGGTCTTTTTAGACTTTTTTAGCAAAAAAAATCATAAGGCCGTGCCTTCAGCACCCTTGGTAATAAAGGATGACCCAACATTGATGTTCGTCAATGCAGGGATGAATCAATTCAAAGATGTTTTTCTTGGAAACGTAAAGCCAGAGGCGAAAAGGGTAACAAATTCGCAAAAATGTCTCCGGGTTTCAGGGAAGCATAACGATTTAGAAGAGGTAGGAATCGATACATATCACCATACTTTGTTTGAAATGCTCGGTAATTGGTCGTTTGGCGACTACTTTAAAGAGGAAAGCATTGAATGGGCGTGGGAATTATTAACTGAAGTTTACGGAATTGATAAGAGCCAGTTGTATGTTACCATTTTTGGTGGTGACAAGGATATGGGGCTTGGTAGAGATCAAGAAGCTTTCGACATTTGGAAAAAATATATTGCGGAAGATCGAATTATTGATTGCGATAAGAAAGATAATTTCTGGGAAATGGGCGAAACAGGGCCTTGTGGTCCTTGTTCGGAAATTCATGTAGATATTAGAGATGCGAGCGAAAGAGCTGCTGTAGATGGTAAGGATTTTGTCAATCAAGATCATCCGCAGGTTATTGAAATCTGGAATTTAGTTTTCATTACCTACGAAAAGATGAAGAACGGGAGCTTGGTTAATTTGCCCCAAAAGCATATCGACACCGGTATGGGATTGGAACGATTGGCAATGGTGCTTCAATCGGTAAAATCTAATTACGACACAGATGTTTTTAAGGGATACATTGAAAAAATTGAGGAAGTAAGTTCTATCGAATACAAGTCATCCGATTCTAAAACAGACATAGCGATGCGGGTAATCAGCGATCACATTAGGGCTGTTGCATTTTCTATTTCCGATGGGCAATTGCCTTCAAATGTTGGTGCTGGCTACGTAATTCGAAGGATTTTAAGAAGGGCAGTGCGATATGCATACAGCACTTTGAATATGAAAGATCCTGTGATGCATGGCTTGTTTGATGCAATGCTTAACAAAATGGGCGATCATTTTGGAGAGCTGAAAAAGCATAAAGAAATAATTCAAAATGTTATTAGGGAAGAAGAATCGAATTTCTTAAAAACAATTGAACAAGGTTTAAAGAGGTTTGACTTTGGCGTTTATAAATTGAAAAAGGGTGATGATGGAATTATCGTTCCTGGTGAATTGATATTTGAATTGTCGGATACGTTTGGCTTTCCTCCAGATTTAACTCAATTAATTGCAAGCGAAAAAGACATCAAAGTTGATATGGTGGGCTTTGAAAAATGCCTGTTAGAACAAAAAGAAAGGAGTAGAGCAGCAACAAAAATTGATGCAGATGACTGGGTAGAATTGATGTCTGATAGTGCTGAAGAGTTTTTAGGATACGATCACAGCGAGCTTCAAGTAAAAATTACAAGGTATCGCAAGATCTCCGAAAAAGGAAAAGAATCGTATCAATTGGTGTTTAACAACACGCCGTTTTATCCAGAGGGTGGCGGACAAGTTGGAGACACTGGCAAGATTGTTATGGGCGATGAGGTGATTGAAATTTTTAATACCAAGAAGGAAAATAATGTCATTTTGCATTATTGCGAAGCAGTACCGCAACAAGTAGATGCTGAATTTACTGCAACTGTAGATGGCGCAAAAAGACACGATACAGCTTGTAATCATTCAGGTACTCATTTGCTTCATCAGGCGCTTAGAGCTGTTTTAGGAACACATGTCGAACAAAAAGGATCGTTGGTAACGCACAGTCATTTAAGGTTCGATTTTTCTCATTTCGAAAAAGTTAGTGCGGAAGAGATCGCTCAAATAGAAAAGTTTATTGCTGATAGAATCGGAGGTGATTTGGCTTTAGAAGAAAAAAGAGACACGCCAATTAAGGAAGCCCAGGAAATGGGAGCAATGATGCTTTTTGGTGAAAAATATGGTGATGCTGTTCGGGTAATTAAGTTCGGCGATTCTGTTGAATTGTGCGGAGGCATTCATGTAAAAACTACTGGAGAGATTAAAAGTCTCAAAATAAATAAGGAAAGTTCTGTTGCTGCTGGCGTTCGAAGAATTGAGGCAATTACTGGTAACGAAGCTGAAAAAAGAAGTAAAGAATCTTCTGATTTAACGTCGAATGTGGGGGCAGTATTATATATTGCTGGTCCGTTAACGGATTCATTAAAAGAGCTAACCGACGTTTCTGAAAAGCTCGATGTCATCAGGAAAATTAATAAGCTTCTCAAGCCAGTTCTTGAACTGAAGAAGAAACTGAAAGGTTTTGATGAGTTAAATAATAGATTAGCTGCCATTCAAAGTACTGCTAGTAAAGCTCAAGAATCTCTTGATGCTACCATTGCTGGTGAGTTGGTGGATAAGTTGGTTGGTACTGTTAAAAAAATTAATGGAGTTAATTGTATTTCTGAAATTGTTGAAATTGGTTCAGCCAAACTTTTAAAAGAAGTTGCTTTTGGATTGAAGAAAAATACGAGCAATTTGTTTTTAGCGCTTGGTGCTAATGTTGGCGGAAAGGCCAATTTGGCAATTTTAATCTCCGACGACTTAGTAGCGAGTAAAAGCTTGAGTGCTTCAGCCATTATTAAAGAGGTTTCTTCCGATATTAGAGGCGGTGGTGGAGGCCAAGCATCTTTTGCTACAGCAGGTGGTGTTAACCCCGATGGGTTAGAATCTGCACTTAAAAAAGCGGTAGAAATGCTTGGTTAGAGCGTATACCATTCGCGCGATTAGTGGCATTTTTGTGTGACAATACTAGCGGGTGGTTAGTTTTTATTTTTCACTTACCCTCTCAGTCTCGCATATTGCGAGCCAGCGTCCCCTCGAAGAAAGGGGAGCTGTATGTTGTACTGAAATAGGTTGACAGATTTATATGTTATTTCTGTTCTAAGTTTACAATGATAGTTTATTCCTGTAATAAGTTTACAGGTTGTTTATAATAGTTCTTCCATCTTCTTTTTAAAGGCCCTGAAGTTTCATGTGCTTGTTCAGGTGTTAACATGTTTATGCTCATATGTGGTCTATACTCATT
>JABSPQ010000310.1 GCA_013214205.1 Flavobacteriales bacterium | reverse complement strand
TAGAATAGTTATAACCTCACTATCGGTCATTTTTGGAGTTCTCTTTGGTTTATTCCCGATCAGGTAGTGCTGAAAATTAATGGTAAATTCCTGACAAAATTCGTCAGTTAAATAGAATATCTCTGTAATTTTATCTTTAGTGACTTGCATGATAAACAACTGTATATTAATATCTTAACCACCATTAAGATCGCTATTTATCGGCAAATCTACTATTATAGATCACCTAAGTTTTCAACATAAACACCTGAATATCTTCTGATTAAGAATCGAACTCAGGTTACTATGAAAACGGGAATCCTAAAAAAACTGAAAATTACGCTTATGGCATACTGCATGGTGATTACCAGCTTTTACGACAATGGTGCTAAAAGTGAGAAAGGAAAATTTATAAATGGCAAAGAGAACAGTAGGTTCTACTACTACAGGCTTAATGGCTCGACTATAGGAACCGATAGTTTCGCAAACGGTTTGCGCGTTGATACCAGTTATTATTATTCGAGAATAGGTATTTGCGATCAAAAAGGTCCTTATGTAAATGGTGTTAAACATGGCGTATGGACGTATAGGGACACTACCTTAGGAAGGTTAAGGAGATACATGATCTATGAAAAAGGCAATATGGTAAGGAATCTTATCAAATAATACCCCTCAAATTAGGATTAAGATTCTGTATTTGAGCATTTTTGATTACGTTTACTTCTCAAGCTAACGTTTTCCATCTCAATCAAATGAATTTCATTCTCAGTAAGCTCTCCGACTTTTTAGCCCTTTTATACCCGATAACATGTGCCGGTTGCAACCAACTTTTATTTAGGAACGAATCCGTTATATGCACCTTTTGCAAACACGATTTACCCAAAACTAATTTTCATAACGACATCAATAATGATGTTTGCAAACTGTTTTGGGGAAGGGTTAATATTGAATGCGCTACGTCATTTTTCTTCTTTAACAAAAAGGGAAAAGTTCAAAACATGATTCATGGTTTAAAATACCATTCAAACCAGGATCTAGGAACAACACTTGGCAAACTTTTTGGTTATGAATTAAAAAAATCTGAACATTTTAAATCTATTGATGTGGTAATTCCTGTTCCTCTTCATAAAAAGAAAATGGCGAAAAGAGGTTATAATCAAAGTGAAGTTATTGCAGTTGGCATTTCGGAGGCGATGGAAATTCCGCATAACATAAACACGTTGATTAGGGTAGGCGACGGCGAAACCCAAACAAATAAATCGAAATATGATAGATGGACCAACATTGAAAATGCGTTTTTTATTACTGATAATCTCACTTTAAAAGGGAAACATGTTTTACTCGTAGATGACGTAGTAACTACAGGGTCTACGTTAACAAGTTGCGCGGAAAAATTGCTAGAAATAGAAGGAACTAAAGTTAGCGTTGCTACCTTAGCCTGCGCTTAAAAACAAAACATGTCGGATTCTATCGTTGTTAAACAAAATGAGAGTAAAGAAGAGCTTTACGCTAGCTTAATTCCACAAATTGAAGCATTAGTACATGGTGAAACAGATGCTGTTGCGGTAATTTCTAATATAATTGCTGCACTACGACAAGGCATGGGCTGGTGGTGGGTTGGCGTTTACTTTGTAAAAAACGACGAATTAATCTTAGGACCTTTTCAAGGCGAAGTAGCTTGTTTCCGAATTAAACTTGGGCAGGGTGTGTGCGGAACTGCATGGAAAAACAAAGAGGCTTTGATAGTTGATAATGTAGACGAATTCCCCGGGCACATTGCCTGTAGCTCTTCTTCTAAATCGGAGATTGTTATTCCTGTTTTAGATAAAAATGATAATGTACTTTTGGTATTGGATATCGACAGCGATCAATTTTCTGACTTTGATGAGATTGATAAAAATGAACTTCAAAAGGTGGCAGCCCTTATTAAGAATGTATTATAAACAGGTTTTTCTGAAATATTTTCTCATTTTTTCTATAGCCACTTTATTGTTTGCTTGCGCTCAAATTGTTGCGCCAACTGGCGGACCAATAGACAAAACAGCTCCTGTAGTAGAATCGTTTTCGCCCGAAAACAAATCTACCGCTTACGAAAAAGGAACACCTCTTATTATTGAATTTGACGAATATGTAAGTCTCAATATACCTCTGAAAAATGTAAGTATCTCACCGCCTATTTCAGAAAATCTGGAGTTTCTTTTAAAAGGGAAAAGTATTATTACCAAGATAAACGCTGACCTAAAAACGAATACAACCTATACCATTAATTTCAGTAGCGCAATTAAAGACATTACAGAGGGCAACCCGCTACCTAATTTGGAATACGTTTTTTCTACTGGAAATACAGTCGATTCCGCTCACATTAAGGGCAAAATTATTGACGCATTTACGAGTGATCCTGCCGTTGGGGTTAAGGTTTTTGCATATCATTCTATAGCAGATTCAGTTCCTTACAAAGAGCTTCCCTCCTACCTGGATGTAACAAATGACTCGGGTTATTTTAAAATCCCTAACATGAAACCCGGAAAGTACAAGTTGTTCGCACTAATAGATGGTGACAATAATTTGATGTTTAATATTACTTCCGAAGAAGTAGCATTTATTGATGGACTGATTAGCACAACAGATACTACCGAGCAGATAATGTCGCTGTTTAAAGAGGACAAGGATATACAGTTTGTAAAGAAGATTACCAACGAAGGCAAAAAAGTAAAAATTGCTTTCAACCGACCAACTCAAAATATGCAGGTGGTATCTAAATACAACGATCACCACTATTTTAGTGAAAATAAAGACACACTTATTATGTGGATCAACAGAACTTTAAAGGAAGATATTTCCGTTGAATTGTTCGATGGGGATTTTCAGGATACCATAGCCGTTTCATTTAAAGAACTGGCCGATTCGATAGTAAAAGTTACCGCCAACCACACGAAAAGCAAAAAGTTTGATTTCTACAAGCCTTTCAAGTTTTCGTTCTCACACTTGATAAACAAGTACGATCCAACTAAAATTATACTAACGGAAAATTCTGATACAGTCGAATTTAGTTTTGTTCCGTCGGAAGTTGAAGCTTACGAAAACCTTGAATTTAATTATACTTGGAAGGACAGCGCTAAATATCAAATTCATATAAACCCAGGAGCCTTTACCAGTTTGTATGGCCTAGCTAACGACACTTCCATGATTCAATTCAGTACCAGATCCCGTGCATATTACAACATCTCAACTTTGCAGATTCAGGGAGTTGAAGAAAATCAAGCTTGTATTATGCAACTGTTTACAGACAAAGCAATGATTTCTGAAGATCTTATAATAGGCAGTCAAACAATTATTTACAATTATTTACCCGCAGGAGAATATAAATTAAAACTTATCTACGACGACAACAAAAATGGCAAATGGGATACTGGAAATTATCTTGAGAAAGTTCAACCAGAAAAGATTGTAGTTTACCACGAAGGCCTAAAAATTAAATCGGGCTGGGAAACGGAAACCATTTGGGAGGTGGAATAAACATTTCGTAATACCATTCGTGCGTGGAGCAGCATTATTGTGCAACAATACCTAGGGTTGTTTCATAAAAATCATACAAGACCCCTCAGTCTCGTAATTCTGCGAGCCAGCATCCCCTTAAAGAAAGGGGAGCTACCGCATTTCGTGCAAAACTCACCTAGCCCTAAACTCCTCCGCCTTTTGATTGTACTGATCTGCGGTAGCTTTATCGCCCATGTTGGTATACGTCATGGCCATGTAAGAATAAATGTTTGCATTGGCTGGATCGAATTCGAGTGCTTTATTAAAATTCAGAATCGCTAAATCATATTTGGCTTGCAAGCCATAACAGCTTCCCAAATTAAAGTATGCGTCAGAGTATCTTGGATCGTAGTACACAGCCTTAATGTACAGATCAATCGCCTCCTGATACATTTTATTATTAAAATAAATGATGGCCATGTTGCTGTAGGTTCTAGCCATATTGGGATTGATTTCTATTGCCTTGTAATAGTTTTCTAAAGCCTTGTTGTTATCACCTCTTCTGTAATAAGCCATTGCAAGCCTTTCGTATGCGTTGGCATACTTGGGATGAATATTAATCGCACTTTGAATCTCCACAATTGCAGTGTCCAAATAAGCATTTTTAATAACAGGATCCGTTGCATTCTTCGCTCTATCATTCATCACCTCCATGCCATACAAATAGCGCATTCTGGCACTTTTGGGTGAATTTTTAACATCCTGAGAATAGAGTGTCCAACTGCTCTCCCAATCTGCGTTTCGATCAATTGTCCTGAAAGAATACAATCCAAGAATTACCGCAATAAGAGCGGTACTCAAAGCATACTTCTTCATCAAATTTAATCCGTCGGAGATTTTTACATTCTCTTTTAAATCAACCTTACCCATCTTTAAAATTATCCAGCCTAAAACAATTACAAAACCCAATGCCGGAGCATATACAAACCTTTCAGCAAACGAAGAACCAATGGTAATAATGATGTTGCTAAAAATGCTCATCGTAACAAAGAAAAACAGAATGCCATACGCAACAATCGATTTCGTTTTTATACCTCTAACAGCAATAATGATGATCCCGATGTAAGCCAAGATCGATAGCATGGTATAAAGATTGTTCCAGTTTACAATTACAATTTGATCAAAAGAATAATCGGAAGCCATTGTAACAGGTAATATGAGCAGCCACAAATATTTGCCCATCAAAAATATAGCCGTGGCTAATTCCTCCGAATAATTTGCAGCACCACCTAAGATATTATCGAGCACGCTCACTTTATCCAACCCTTTTACATCGCCAAGTACATGACTCCTCAACCCCAAATACATTGCAGCAGGAATTATAAATAACAAGGTATTGATGGCTATCTTCTTAATAGAAATATTGGTAAAGAAATACAATGTGATGGCTACTATTCCGATGTATGTAATAGCACTTTCCTTACTTAAAAACGCTAGAAAAAACGAGAACAACGAGATTCCCAGAAACACAAAATTCTGTTTACTAACATGTTTCCAAAGAAAATAAAGGCTTACTAAACAGAATAGCAGCGCTAATATCTCATCTCTACTTTTAATATTGGCTACTACTTCTGTATGTATGGGATGCCCTATAAAGAGCAAACTCACCAGCAATGGAAAGATAAAATTGTAGCCAGAAAATATCATTGACAGCACCAGAAACAGCATGTAACCAGTTGCCATGTACATAAAAATGTTCGAAATATGACTTGCGGAAGAACTCTCCGGCCAAAACTCCCATTCAATTGCCAAAGTAATTAGCGACAACGGCCTATAGAGCGTTCCTTTGCCCTTAATAAAGCCATAACGGTAATGTGTGTCGAAAATCTCAGCAACGCCTTCAAAACCTCTCTGAACAAGGAAATTTGCCTTTACAGCAGAGTAATCATCAAGCACATAACCATGATTGGAGGTATTTAGATAAAGCAGCCCCGCGAAAAGTGCAACGAATAAGCCAATCCAATGAACATTATATTTTTTTCCAACACCAACCTTTACTCTTCCCTCTATACTCCCTTCCTCTTGCTGTAATCCCCCTTGCTCTCGCTCTATCTCCTCTTGCTCTCGCTGTAATTTCTGTGCTTGCTGCTTTTCTTTTCTAGTAGCCATTTACATTAGTTTACCTCAAAATTATCCGCGTCCATCCCAACAGGAAAACTCTCGCGATAATCGTCTAAAGATTGCCAAGATAATTCTTTCAAACAAATTTCTTCTGTATTCGGAATGCATGCAGCAAGATAGCCTCCTTGCGGATTCATAATTACAGTGTCGCCAGAAAAAGTAACGTCATTGCCATCCTTCCCTACTCTATTAACACCAATAACATACGCCTGATTTTCTATTGCTCTAGCTTGAAGCAACGTTTTCCAAGCCAAATTTCTTCTTTCGGGCCAATTGGCAACATAAAGCAACACATCGTAATCGTTTCTATTTCTACTCCAAACAGGAAATCGTAAATCGTAGCAAACTTGCAGACAGATTCTCCAACCCTTTAACTCGACAATAACGCGTTTGTCGCCAGCCGAAAAGTAAAGTTGCTCGCGTGCCATTCGGAAAAGATGTTTTTTGTCGTAATACTCGTAAGTACCATCAGGCCTCATCCAAATAAAGCGGTTGTAAAACTTGCTTCCATCCTGAATAATTAAACTCCCAGCAACTATACAGTCTTTATCTATCGCCGCGTCCAGCATCCATTCCATCGATTTTCCAAACATCTCCTCGGCCAAGATTTCTGCCTGCATAGAAAATCCAGTATTGAACATTTCGGGCAAAACAATTAAATCTGTTTCGGCTACAATCAACTCGAATTTCTTATCGAATTCGGCTAAGTTGGCAGCTACATTTTCCCAATGCAGACTACTTTGAATGATGGTTACTTTTAAATCTTGCATATCAACTCTCCAGCTTGTTCAATGGTTTCTAGCTTTTTAGAAAAGCTAAATCTAACTACTTTTTCATCCAGTTTTGATCTGTGGAAAACCGAAACAGGAATTGCTCCTACTCCCTTCTCCTTGGTTAGCCAAATGGCAAATTCCATTTCACTCAAATCAGAGATATCTTTATAGTTTACCAACTGAAAATAAGTTCCTTCTGAAGCTACAAATGAAAACCTAGAAGCAGAAATTACTTGCGAAAACAAATCTCTCTTTTCCTGATAAAATGAAGGCAGACCTATATAGTTATCTTCGTTTTTAAGGAATTCTGCCAAAGCCATCTGAACTGCAGTGTTAACCGTAAACACATTGAACTGATGAACTTTTTTAAATTCTTTCATCAAGTTTTCCGGCGCCAAACAGTACCCCACTTTCCAACCCGTGGCATGGAATGTTTTACCAAACGAATAAGTGATGAAAGCTCTTTCGGCCAACTTGGGATACATCGCTACACTTTGGTGAACTCTGCCATCGAATATGATGTGCTCGTAAACTTCGTCACTCAATATTAATATCTCCGTTCCTTCAACAATTGCTTCCAATTGCTTCATGTCGTTTTCCTCGAGCACCACACCAGCTGGGTTGCTAGGTGTGTTGATTACAATCATTCGAGTTTTATCGTTGATTCTCGTTTTAACATATTCCCAATCGATTTTATACTCAGGATAATCTAAAGAAATATGGATCGGTTTACCTCCACACAATTCTACCGATGGGCCATAGCTATCGTATGATGGATCAAAAATTATTACGTCATCATCTCGTTTTACAACAGCCATTATAGCTGTATAAATAGCCTGAGTAGCTCCTGCGCAAACGGTTAATTCTGTTGCTGGATTGTACTTTATTCCGTGCAGTTTCTCCATCTTTTCTACAATAGAATCTAACAATGGAATTACACCCGCCAATGGAGCATATTGATTAAAGCCTTTTCTCATGTATTGATCAACGAGCGAGATTAACTCGGGCGAACAATCAAAATCAGGAAAGCCTTGCGAAAGGTTAATGGCGTTATAATCGGATGCCATTTTCGACATCGTGGTAAATATGGTTGTGCCTATGTGCGGCAGTTTAGATTCTATTTCTCCGGGGAAATTCATTCAGTACAATTTTATAATAATGGGCGAAGATAAAAAACATTACGCAGGACACACCCCTGCACCTCGCTATCCCTCGCACCCCCTCTCAAGAGGCTACCGTGTATATACATCTTTATACATCTTCCAGCCTTCGAATATATCATAGAATCTCATTAGTCCAATCCAGAGTGTTGTAATACCTGGTGGCCTTTCTGATTTGTATCCTTTCCATCCACCTAGTCGGGCTATAGTCCAAGTTACATGTGATAAAGATTCTTTAGGGAAGGGGTTTTGAAGCTTTTGAGTTTTCCCTTCTAAAATAGTGCATTGCATCTCTAGACATTCTAATTCCGGTTCACTGAAACACATTATTGATTCTAAATT
>JABSPQ010000309.1 GCA_013214205.1 Flavobacteriales bacterium | reverse complement strand
ATCTACGATGATGAAGTTTCATGAACGTAAAGATTTCTTGTCGCTCGTGGAGAAGATGGAGATGCCGATTGCCTTTTTTAATATATCCCGTTCCATACGAACATCTGCTAGTTCTGATTTTAAACTGCCAGTTCTCTTTCTTTATCTGTCATTTTGGGCTTGCCTCGTCCTGGAAAGCTATTGTGTTCGTACTGAGACAACTCTTTTCTCCAACGATAAAGCATATTTACCTCTATCCCTAATTCTATTGCTATTGCAGGCACATTACCTCTTGCTGCTGCCAATGCTATTGCCTTCTCTTTGAAAGCTGAATCAAATGTTCTTCGTTTTTCCATTTTGTAAAGTTAATAATGGTGACATTCTCTTAACTAACTCTCCACTCAAATGTAGCAAGTCCAGTGGATTAAATGTGATTTTTTAAACCCACATTAAAAAACTATCTTGATGTCCAATGAAAAACTTCACCATATACAAATCTTCCGCCGGGTCGGGAAAAACCTATACACTGGTTAAGGAATACCTTAAACTCGCCATTAACGGTAAAGATGAAGATGCCTATAGAAGGATACTAGCCATTACTTTCACCAACAAAGCGGCTAAGGAAATGCGCGAAAGGATTCTTTTGGCGCTCAAAGAATTATCGTCCGACGAACCGTTAGAAGGCACTTCTAAAATAATGATGGGCGATTTAACCAAAGAATTAGGGTTTGAAGCAGATGTAATCAAGCTCAGGTGTGGCATGATTCATCAATCAATCTTACACAACTACTCTTTCTTTTCCATTAGTACCATTGATAAGTTCGTTCACAAAATCGTTAAAACGTTCGCCAGAGACTTACGAATTTCTTCGGATTTTGAAGTAGAACTAGAATATGAACTAATGCTTAGAAAGGCAATCGATCAGCTTATTTCGAAGGTTGGCTCAGACGCCGGACTTACCAAGTTACTCGTTGCCTTTACAGAAACAAAAACGGAAGAAGAAAAGAGTTGGAACATCGAAGACGACCTCTATAAGTTTTTCGGAAACTTAATGAACGAGGAAGGATACGACAATTTCAATCTCATGAAGGCCATCAACATGGATGATTTCATGGAAATTAGAAAAACGCTCTTCGAGAAGCTTTCGGCCTTCGAAAAACCATTAAAAGTAATTGGCGAACAAGCTGTCAGGTTAATTTCCGACACAGGCGTATCCCCTGCTTCCTTCCCTGGCGGTGCAAATGGACTAAATAAATATTTCACGTATTTAAAAAACACCAAACACGACAAACTTTGTCCTTCTCAAACCATCCAGAACAACATGGAGGAAGACAAATGGTTTTCGGCCAAGGCAGATGTAGACCAACAATCTAAAATTGAAAGCATCAAGGGGCAACTCTCCGATTGGTATTCCGAAGCATTGCAAATCATTCAGAAATATCCCGAATACATGCTCTTTCGATTATTGAGTCGGAATATTTATTCGCTGGCAGTACTAAACGAAACAGAAAAGCTACTAGAAGAATTAAAAGCGGAGCACGACTTTATTTTTATTTCCGATTTCAATAAAAAAATAAACAACGTGGTTCAGAACGAGCCGGCCCCATTTATTTTCGAACGAATGGGCGAGAAATATGCCAACTTCCTTATCGATGAGTTTCAAGATACATCGTTAATGCAATGGCAAAACCTGCTACCCTTGGTAGAAAACTCATTGGCCAATGGTAATTTCAACATGATTGTTGGCGATGGCAAACAGTCTATTTACCGTTTTAGAGGTGGCGATGTAGAGCAGTTTGTTCGTCTTCCTATAATGTATCCTCCTCCGCAGAACGAGCTTCAAAAAATGCGAGAAGAGATTCTGATAGCCAATCAGAATCCCAAAATGCTAGCCAGCAACTACCGTTCTAAAAAAGAAGTAATCGATTTCAACAACTGGTTTTTCCGTCAGATTGCGGATGACATGAACGAAGTAAACCAACTGATCTACCACGAACTGGAACAGGCCTACCCTCCTGGTAATTCAGGCGGAATGATTCAGGTTGAAGTACTTGAAGAAACCGATAAAGAAGCACACAGGCACTTAACCCACGAACGGGTAAAATGCATGATTGCCGATGCGGTTGAAGATGGTTATCACTGGAAAGACATTGCAATTTTATGTAGAAGAAATTCTGACGGTGGCGAGTTGGCCAAGTTTTTAATGGCATTAAAAATTGATGTACTCTCTTCGGAAAGCCTTTTACTTAGCCACTCTAAGGAAGTAGCCTTTTTGGTAAACATGTTGAGTTTATTGATTTACCCGAACGATGAAAACGCTCAAGTAAAAGTACTTCAGTTTTTAAAAGAGAAATCTATAATTGACGGAGAGGTTCATTTATTGATTCAAGATTTCAAACCAGAGAATCCTGGCCCAACTTTCTTTGAGTTTTTAAAGGAGATTGGATTAGAAACAGACATCAGCAGAATAATAGCGATGCCTTTGTATGATACGGTTGAAGAACTGATTAGAATCTACTCGTTAAAAGATCCGATTGACCCGTACATCTCGTTTTTCTTAGATGCCGTTCACGGTTACGCTGTTAAATTCAACAATGTAATTCCCGAGTTTTTGAATTGGTGGGAAGCTCAGAAAAACAAAACCTCCATTGTAATACCCGAAGGTTTAGATGCCGTAAGAGTCCTTACCATTCATAAATCGAAAGGATTGGAATTCCCTGTGGTTATTTTCCCTTACGCCAATTGGAGCATCAAAAACACTAAAGATCAACTGTGGGTGGATGTTAAAGAGTTTGAATTGGGGAAACTGCCCATGGCCCTAATTCCTGCTAGTAAAGATTTAGAGTTAACTAAGTTTGGCAATCAGTATTTGGAGGAGAAAGACAAAAGCAAGCTCGATACTGTTAATGTGCTGTATGTGGCGCTTACAAGAACCCGAGAGCGTTTGTACATGCTCACGTCTCACCATAAAACAAAGAAAGTTTCTCAACTCTTTTTACCTTTTTTACAATCGTCGGAATATTGGAATGAAGAGGCGCAAATGTTTATTCAGGGCGAAAGAGGTAAGTCGGGTGTTAAACCTAGCGATGATGCACCAGCACTTACATTAAACAAGTTTGTTTCTAAAAGTTGGCATGGTAGAATTTCGGTACGACTGCAAGCCAACGAAATTTGGGATGTAAACGAACCTGTTAAAAGCGAGGATTATGGCAATTTGGTTCACAGGGCGTTATCGTATATAGAGACCAACAACGACATAGATAAATCGGTACAGAGAATGTTGTTAGAAGGATTTATTGATGACGAAGAAAAAGACATTTTGACGATTAAGTTAGAACAGCTGATTAACAACAAAGAGATTCTTCCTTATTTTAAAACAGAAGAAACCGTAAGAAACGAAGCAGAAATTTTGCTCCCTGATGGCAGCACTTTCCGCCCCGACAGAGTACTTCTGTCCAATGACAAAGCAACGGTGATCGATTACAAAACAGGCAAAGAAAGCGACGAACACCTTGAACAGGTAAAACAGTACGGACACTTGCTTAAAGAAATGGGCTACTCGGAAGTTAAATCGGTGCTTATTTATACGGAGCAGGAAAAAGTAGTGGAGGCTTAGAATAACTGTTGAGTTTTAAATATTAAATATTAAGTCCTGCGGATTGTATTTTGTTACTTAAAACTTACTACTTCACATTTAAAACTTAATTTTATGGCATGCATCCCATTCTAAAAAAGGCCCTTAAAGTAGTAGCAGGATTACTAATACTCATCACCCTACCCTATTATTACACAACCATTTTCGACTTTGATAAACCTGAGAAGTTTACGGGCAATCAGTTTTATAATCCGTACGAAAACCTTGGCGACAAGTGGCTAAAATGTAATTTTCATTCGCATTCCCAATTGCTTGGTGGCCTTACAAATGGCGACAATTCAGTGCAGGAAATGCACGACAAGTACCGCAAGTTAGAGTACGATTTACCTTGCATCACCAATTACAGCAGCATCAACAAAGATTATTTTGATAAAAAATATCCTTTGAATGCTTACGAACATGGCATTAATAAAAAATGGACGCACCAAATTGTTTTGAATACAGCCGAACCAAAACCGTTCGATTACCCATTTTTTCAGCTAACAAGTCACAAGCAATTTATTTTAGACCGACTTAAAACGGAGGACAACCTCATTATACTAGCGCATCCTTCTTTTGTTGACAGCTATGAAGCGGAAGAAATGACTTACCTAGGAAGTTATGATTTGATGGAAGGCATTACGGTTAGAGCTACCTCCATAAAGCATTGGGACGCTGTATTAGCTGCTGGCAGGGCAATTTGGGTGGTTGCGAGCGACGATTCTCACGACACGGCTACTGCGCATGTGGGCGTTACTTGGACAGACGTTAATGTTACAGATCAGTCGAAAGCAGGTGTGTTGGAAAGCTTAAGAAAAGGAAGGCATGTTGCACAAAGAAGTTGGTATGGTCAGCATACTACTTTTGTTAAAAGCGTGAGCGTTACAGACAACGTGTACAAGTTAAAAATTACAGAACCAGTTGATTCTATTGTTCTTATTAGCGACAATGGCAAAAGGGTTGCTTTTGAGACGGATGCCAACAAGATTACTTACAAAGTAAAAGCAGAGAATTCTTATATAAGAGCGGAGCTGTTCCACAGTACCGAGTGGATTGATTACAGCAGACTCTATTTAAATCCTGTAATTAGAACTACAGATTCTACCGTTTTCTCACGACCTTTAGAACATCATATTAACTGGTTTCAAACCATTTTATACATAATCGCAGTACTTCTTTTTCATGCCGCATTGGCTGCAATTGTGCTTAAATGGTAATTTAGACAATACGAATGGAGCGCTTTTTAGAAAAAACATCTAATTATTTACACGATAACTATAGTGGTGAGCTGCATGAACTTTGTATTGTTTTACCAAACAGGAGGGCAAGTCTGTTCCTTAAAAAGTATTTGGCAAAGCAGCTCGACAAAACTATTTGGTCGCCGCAAATTTATTCTATCGAAGATTTTATTGAGGACATATCGGAGCCGAACATCATAGACCCGATTGCGCTGCAATTCGATTTTTACGAAGTGTATAAAAACAGTGGTTTAGACGACATTCAAAGTTTCGACGACTTTAGCAAATGGTCTACCAGCCTACTCCACGACTTCGACGAGATTGATCAATACCTTGTTGATACAGCAGATTTGTTCTCGAACCTTGGCGACGTAAAAGAGATTGAAAGCTGGAGTTTATCAGAGGAGCAACTTACAGAAATGCAACAGCATTACATTAGTTTTTGGCAATCTATTGGCACGCTGTACAAAGCTTTAAATGAAAATTTAGATAAAAGAAACCTGTGTTACAAAGGCAAAGCCTACCGACTTGCAGCCGAAAACATAATAATTATTGTAGATAAAAAGCCTTGGAAAAAAATAATTTTTGCAGGTTTCAATGCGCTCACCAAATCTGAAGAAACCATTATTCAAACTTTGTTGGGAGCAGACAAAGCAGATGTGTTATGGGACGCAGATTCCTATTACGTTAACGACAAAACGCAAGAGGCAGGTGCATTTCTAAGAAAATACAGAACCATTTTTGGAGGGAAACAATTCAATTGGGAAGAAGACAATTTGTCTACCAGACCAATAAACATCAACATTGTTGGCGTAGCCAAAAGCATAGGCCAAGCCAAGTATGCAGGGCAATTGTTATCGCAACTTAATTCGAAGGAATCTTTAGATACTGCCGTTGTTTTGGCCGACGAACAATTGCTTTTGCCTGTACTGCAATCGCTGCCCGAGGAAGTAGACGACATCAACATTACCATGGGATACCCCATGATTAACACGCCAATTTATGGACTTATTGAAGCGGTGTTTAAATTGCACATCAACTCGAGCATAAGCGACACTGGCAAACATAGTTTTTACTATAAAGATGTTTTGGCCGTTACCAATCACCCCTATTTCTCTTCGTACATTTTAGAAGACAACGAAAAAGTGGTTAAAGCAATTAACAAGAGTACCAAAGCTTTTATTGACGTTGAATACATTTTGGCGGAAAGCAGATACCTATCTACACAAGGACAAAACGCGTTGAATGATATTATGACGCCTTGGAACGATTCGCCCGACAATGCCACCAAAGGCATATTGCATATGATAGAGCAATTAAAAAAGGGATTCATTCAGCACAACATCGGTAACAAACATTTGAATCTGGAATATTTGTTTGCCTTTGCTAAAGCCTTTAAAAGAATTAAATCGTTGATTTCGGAATATGGAACAATTGATTCAGTTAAATCATTGAGTAATATTTTCCGACAATTGGTTAGGCGACAAACTTTACCGTTTTATGGAGAGCCTCTAAAAGGGCTACAGATAATGGGAATGCTGGAAACAAGAACCCTCGATTTCGAAAACGTTATTTTGCTTTCGGCCAACGAAGATGTGCTGCCACAAGGAAAAAGTCAGAGTTCGGTAATTCCATTCGACCTCCGAAAATTTTTTAACCTGCCAACTTTTAGCGATAAAGACGCCATTTTCGCCTACCACTTCTACCGACTTATACAAAGGGCAAAAAAAGTTTTTTTGGTGTACAATACCGAATCCGATTTTATGGGAAGCGGCGAACCAAGTAGGTTTATAAAACAATTGATCCACGAACTGCCAAAAGCAAACCCCAATGTTACCATCACAGAAACCTTGCTTAACATACCGCCAAAACCATATGTAACCTCCGAAATAACAGTAGAAAAAACACCTGCAATTTTCAAGGAAATCGATAAACTCCTAGCCAGAGGAATCTCGGCCTCCTCACTAAACACATATATAAATTGTCCGCTCGATTTCTATTACAAATATGTAATAGGCTTAAAAGAACCCGAAACAGTAGAAGAAACCATCGAGGCAAAAAGCATGGGAACGTATGTACACGATGCGTTAGACAAGCTTTACAAGCCTTATGTGGGCAAAGTAATTACAGAAGATGACTTGCTGGAAATAAAGAAAAAAGCAAACAATACACTCGAGCTCGAATTCTTAGATAAGTACACCAAGCAAGAATTATTTTTCGGAAAAAATTACTTGGTACTCAAAGTAGCTACCAAGTTTTTAAGAAACTTTATCGAGTTAGAACTTAAGAATGTACGAGATAAAAAAGGCTCATCAGTTCGCATTGTTTCGTTAGAGGATAAATTAGAATTCTTAACTACTGCAAAAATCAACGGTGAAGAAAAAACAATTAAGCTTAAAGGCAAAGTTGATAGAATTGATGAAACCAATGGCACAACCCGAATAATCGATTTTAAAACGGGCAACGTTTCTCCGGGCGATTTAAAAGTAGCAGCAGTGGAAGATGTTTTTGAAAATTCTAAAAAAGCGAAAAGTTTACAGCTCTTATTCTACGCTTTACTTTATCATCACCAACATCCCGATCAAGTAGAATTTGAAGGAAAAATTGTAGCACTCGGAAAAATCAGTCAGGGTTTTATGGGACTAAACATTAATAAAGAGGGCAAAATAACCGCCAGTGTACTCGAAGAGTTTGAAGCTGGCATGAAAACTGTGATCAAAGAAATATACTATGATCAGCTTTCTTTTAAGCATAATGAAGAATCTACGTACTGCCAATTTTGTGGCCTTTAATTTATTTTATAAATTGACATCATGAAAATATTTAAAACCATCCTACTCCTTCTTGTTTGCATTCAAATGCGTGTAGCAGCCCAAGAAATGGTAGCTACCGAAACCGTTGCACTTTTTAATGTTATTGTAACTAGTAACGACAAAGAATCGCATATCAATCAGAAGTTTACTTTTTTGGGATTAAATTCTAAAAAAGAATTTAAAGGTGTGACCGACGCAACTGGAAATTTCAGCATTTTATTACCTGAAGGTGACCAGTACCGAGTGATTTACGAATATTTTGGCACCCCTTTAGATTACACAGTAATTGAAGTACCCAATGTAGATGGTGATATAACATTCGATTTTAACGTAATGTTAGAGGCTCCTAAGATGATAACTTTAGATATCTTTTTCCCTACTGGTAAATCGAACATAGTAGCTAAATCGTTTGGAGCATTAGATAATTTGGTTGAGGCGCTAAATTCTAAAGAAGGTATGAATATTGAAATTGCCGGACATACCGATAATGTTGGTGACGAAGCTGGAAACCTAAGGTTGTCGAAAGCACGTGCCGAAGCTGTACGAGAATATTTAATAAACCACAAGGTTGGTAAAGACAGAGTTACTGCAAAAGGCTACGGACAAACAATTCCTATTGCAGACAACAGTACAGAAGAAGGTCGATTTAAAAACAGAAGAACAGAGGTAAGAATACTAGATTAATCAATAATCTTTGTCATTTTTATTATCTTCCTAGTAGTGTAATGAGCCACGATTACCGTGGCTGGTAAGTAACCTTCTTTAAAGAAAAACAATTCAATATCAGGACATCCAATTACACCTGATGCCATATTATCTACATTAAAAACACCGTTTTTTCTGCTTATCCCAACACTTTTGGTTTGATCGTAAAGATCAGAATCATCATCTTCCAAGCGAACTACAACACCTACAATTACTTTGTTTGTTTTGTCGTCAACACACTTTCCTTCTACAGTTTGTAAACAATCGCACGATGATAATAGCGTAAGAACGAGAACAGAAATCCAAAGTGTAAGTTTCATTTACTTGGTGTTTTATAATAATTAAAAGTAGCGATTTATACGATTATATTCAATTGTTAAGTAGTTGTTCCAAATCTTAAAAAAAGATTTGGATCCAAACATATTAGCCTGAATTCATCCTCCTTAGATGCTTCAATTACACCTGGAAAATCGCCAGAATTGCCCAATAAATTTGTCATAATTTGAAAATGCACATGCGGAGGCCAATCTCCATTTGTGGGAGGCGACCCTATCTCAGCAAAGGACTCCCCCGTTTCGAGACGTTTTCCACCATGTAAATCAGATAAAGAATTGCGTGTTAAGTGCCCATATAGCGAATAAAAAGAAACACCATTCAACTCATGTTCCAAAATAATAGTAGGGCCATAATTTCCGTACGAATCGTTGTCATGAAAACTATGCACCGTTGCAGCACATGGAGAAAACAATTGCGTTTTAGCACTTGCCCACAAATCAATTCCCAAATGAACCGTTCTTGGCTCCTCCCCTGCAAAATGATCCGAACGATTGTACCAATCCCGGTGTTCCATATAACCTCCTATTCCAACTTCCGAATTTCCTTTCCCAATCAAATTAAAAATATAATCGTGTAGGGCTGTGGTATCATTATAATCTACTTCGCAAAGTTTTTCATTGTTGCCACTCAGATCAAGTGCTACAGTATTGTCAAAATTTAAATCGAAACCGAACAACGGGAAAAACGAAGATTGCTTTATAGATTCAATTAAGTTCATAGTTTGGATGGGTATAAAAAAATCAGAACATCAACACCTACTACTCTACCTTATCCGCCAGTTTACTTACTTGCTGAAAATAAATGATAGTTTCCATAAGCTTAGGAGCTCCTGGTTGAGATCTAATTTGTTTCATCGTTACAGACGTTATTCTTGCCGTAGCAACGTCCTGCTTAAGTTTAGCAACCACTTTATTAATTTCAGGAAAAGTTTCCAATAAGCTCAATTCAAAAGTGTACACTAAACCATGGTGATAACCAATATCGTTATTTCGTTTAAACCGATACTCTTTAATATCTGCTCTTTTCATTAAAGTATCCACCTCATTCTGCAAATAAGTTACCGCCGTATTACCTATTGCAAAATCTCTTCTAATTTCATTTTCAACATTTTCAATATCCAAATCAACAGAATCTTTTCTATTAGTTAAGTCAGCATAGGTAACAAATTGACTTTCCAATTCCTTGTATTCCGCTATTTTCGCAAATGTTGGCTTAATAGCATAAATGCTTATCAAACATCCTATAACCAGTATAACTACCATTAAGAATACCATTCTTTCCGTATATGAAATTCTGACCGCCACCCTAATTTAATATTATAGTTATTATAAAGTTCTTACCATTCGGAACTTCCGTCATAATAAGATTCAACTGAATTTCTTTAACGTCCTTAAGTTTTTTCACCTCATCCGTCCAAGCATTAAGCGCTTCTATACTCATACAACTACCCTTCACCTCAATTAAGTTTTGATTGTGTATAAGCGGTTGGTCTACCCTACTACTTTTCAGATAAGGAAACAGAATCAATTCATTTATAAAAACATATTTACCCAAAGGTTTATAAAGTTCGTCTAGATAATAACCAATATCTCTATCACGCTGAATACCCGACCTAAGAATTTCTAAATTCACCACTTTCTCCTGCCTGCCTACTAAATCGTTTTTTGCAATATCCTTTTTAAATTTAAGGGTCGAAATAGATTTAATTTTCCCCATGTAATACATACTAATTGTACTATTAGCAACAATTGCCATAATAAAAACGATTAACGCCCCCCAAAACATCAATCTAAAAACCTGTTTACGATCGTAATCTTTTTTGGCGTAATTAACATTTTTCGCGTCTATCCTAATCGGTTCATTCACAAAAAACTCAGAAGCAGTTGCATACGCCATTGCCAACTTACCCGACACAACATTACCGTCTATTCTAATGGTAGATTCAGTTTTACTTTCTTTGTGATCAAAACTTTCGAGCTCACCTTCAATTAATTTTAATTTAAAACCCGAAGCTTCTATTTCACTTACACTTTCACCTAACCTTGTATTTATATTCATCAAACAGTAAGGCGCCAATCCAACATTAACAACAGTAATTCCGAATTTACCGAACCTGTTCGTCAATTTATCCAAGCCTTTTTTTCTAATCACAGAAACAAATATGCTATTGTTGGCCCCTTCAACCTTCTGTAAATAATAGATATCCAAAGTAGCGTTAGGCAAAATAACGTTTAGCATTTCCGCATCCGATTTGATCTCGTGTTGCTCAAACTTCCAATGAGAGATGCCGTACCCACTAACAGTGAGGTAAATGGGTAATTGAGAATAATTTAAATTGTGTAACGCCCCCATTTCATACAAGGAGCTTTCAGAATCGAGCAGCTTAACGATATCATCCTTCTTTAGCAAACTAACCAGATGAATTACAGAACTGTCAGCATCTTTAATGTGAAGTTCTATACCGATTACTTTCGATCCGTAAAAAATATTTAATAGCTTAAAGCTCATTCCTTGGGTTCTCCTAATTACGAGAATAAAATTAATTATTTTATTTCTGCAATCATTCCTGTTTTAATGGAATTATTAATAAATATTTCATCTTAATTATATCCGAATATTAATAAAAACACACAGTAATAGCTAGTAAGTATAGGGATTCTGCCTTTTTTCAAATAATTCTGAAATAATTGTTTTATAATTAAATAAAGTTTTTAATTTAGCAGCTCAGGTCTTGGGGGTTTCATGCCCTTAGCTTGTTTGGTTTATGATTGGCCCCGTTGAAAAACGGGGCTTTTTTTTGTACTAAATCGTAACAACCATACTCCTTTCAATAAAAGCGTATTTGTTTTGCTTTACAGAATTCACCTAGATTAATATAACATTTACATTTGCCTTCCTGCTACACTCTGTCTAACTAGAGTAAACAGGCTGAATTAGAAGAAAAGCAACCTCAACTAAAATATTTAAGGGAATGGTCAGGTCGACCCTATTCCCATTAAATCCTACTTCTGAGTAATCGAAAGCGGGATTTTTTTTGCGCTAGATGCCACCAGTACTTCTTATATTTGCAATCGATTTGCATTGTTATAAGTAGAATTCGTTTAAATAAAGAAGTTAGCATGGTTAAAGAAGAGATAGAATATAAAATTGAAAGACATGATTTTTCGGAAGACAAATCGTTGACATCAAAGAGCGCAGCCGACGAGTACCTGTTACAGTCGTTTAACGAGCGGGCTATAAAACCAAAACACCTTGGAATTTACAACGATAGATTTGGCTTTTTGGGCTGCCATTTAAATTCATTTGAACCAACATTAATATTGGCAAACAAAAGTCAGGAAAAGGCAATCAATATAAATTCAGAAGCAAACAAGCTTCCATCAGCTACCTTCTCCGATCCGCTTTCCACCTTAAAAAATAAAATGGATATTGTCTTAATCAAAATTCCAAAATCATTAGGGCTCTTTCAACTTTTATTAGAGCACATCTCAAAAAACTCTTTGGTTAAAGTAACAGTTACTTGCGCTTTTATGACCCGTCATTTTAGTCCTAAAATGTTGCACATAGCAGAGGAATATTTTGAAGTAGTAGAGCAAAGTAGAGCTGTAAAAAAAGCAAGAGTATTAATTCTTTCTAAAAAGAAAAAGGTAATTAAAAAAGACCTCATCACTTCATTAGATTATAATAAGCAAGCGTACAAACAATACCTCGGAGTATTTTCAGCCGATCATATAGATTACGCTACTCAATTTTTCTTGGAACACATCGATCTAAAAAAGACCGATGAAAAAATATTGGATTTAGGATCTGGCAACGGAATTATAGCAAACGAAATTCACAAGAAGTTTCCCAAAGCCGAAATGCATTTAATCGATGATTCCTTTTTGGCAGTTGCGTCGGCAGAATTAAACATCAAAGGAAAAAACATCCATCACCATTGCAACAACGAACTAGCCATTTTCGAAGATGAAAGTTTTGATTTAATAGTTACCAATCCCCCGTTCCATTTCGAATATGAAATAAATATTCAAATCCCGCTCCAGCTTTTTAGAGACAGTTACAGATGTCTGAAAAAGGGAGGCAACCTGCAAATGGTAGCAAGCAAACATTTAAACTACAAAACGCACTTACAACGATTTTTCTCGTCGGTTGAAATTATTGCCGAAGACAAAAAGTTTATCATATACAAATGCATTAAGTAATGTTTAACTCAACGCTTTAGCCGCGTCAATGTATTTTTATTAAATTGAGCGCAGCTAACAAACAATAAAAATGGCATTTCTTAAACGCTATTACTTACCGTTATTTTTCCTCTTTACAATCGCAATAGCTTTTGCTCACAATCACAGCATGAGTTTATGGGATCAGGACGAGGCGGCCTATGCGGGGTTTGCTAAAAACATGTTGGTATCCAACAATTGGCTCATCCCCGATTTTATGTGGTCGGAGATCCATAGAAAAACGCCTTTGCACTTTTGGAACATTGCAACAAGCTATCAAGTTTTTGGGATCAACGAATTTAGTGTTCGGTTTCCATCAACTATTTTCATCCTGCTCACTTATGCGCTGGTTTTCTTTTGGGGACGCAAACTGTTCAACGCAAAAACTGCTTTTGTTAGCACAGTAGTTTTAAGCACCACCATCTTCATCCCAATTTTAGCCAAAGTTTCGGTAACAGACGCCACCATTTTATTTTTCTCTACACTTTGTGCCTTCTGTATATTACAGGTTTTAAAACGGGTAAATTACATTGCGGTGGCCATTTTCTGGCTTTCGTTTTCGTTGGCATTGCTCACAAAAGGGCCACCTATCATTCTTTTCTGTGGTGTGTTTGCGGTAATCCTTTTTGCTTTCCATCCCAACAGAATGAATCTATTCAGATTTCATCCTTGGTTCTTTTTGCCTCTCGCAGCGGCTCCTTTAATTTATTGGGGCTATTTAACCACGTTGCACGACAATGGTAATTTTATTTCGTGGATGTACGATTGGTATATTAAAAGACGAATAGGTGGTAGTGTGTTAGGGCAATCGGCACCTCCAGGTATGCATTTTCTACTTATTACTGCCTTCTTTATTCCGTATCTCATGTTTTTCCCCAAGGCGGTATGGACAGGAATTCGCGGAATTTTTAAAGACAAAGACAGCAATTTAGTGTTAGGCGCTTGGTTTGTTTCGGGCTGGTTGTTGTACGAATTTTCGCCAAGTAAATTACCTGCCTACACTATTGCAGCACACATTCCGCTGGCAATTTTAATAGGGAAAGCAATAATAGAACATCAATATACGCGTACCACACCGCACAAGGGATTGATAATTGCACAGTTTTCTCTCCAAATAATTATTACTGCTGCCTTGCTGTTTGTTGCTTTCTTTATGGATTTAGGAATGGTGCTAAAAGCAACTTTAATTTTGTTTAATGCGCTTATGATTGCTGGTATTGTTGCGGCATTTAAATTCATTAAATCATCCTATTTCGTTCATGTTGTAATTGGAATCAATCTCATTTTTCTATTGTTTGTACATGCCATTATTTTACCGCAAATAGACATCTATAAAAACAGCACTAAAAGGGTAGCCGATTTCATCTACGAGCAAGCAGACAAGGAAAGCACAATTGTATTGGCAAATAAAAGAGGCCACCCTCCTAGCCTTCCGTTTTACACAGGTTTACATTTTAAGGATGTAATTGAAGGCGATGATTTTGATACGATGCTCAAATGGTATTTAAGCGAAGACGCTTATGTTTTTGTTTTAAACAACGAGCAAAAGGATGAGTTTATTAAAGAGATTCCCTCGATAAATATTAAAGAGGTGAGCTCTTATTTTACAGACAGAAAGGGACAAGCAAGTTATTTTATAATTATGAATTAGATTTAAGTGTGAAGTAAGGAAATGTGAAGTGTGAAATAAGGAAGAGTTTCCTTTTCCGCTAAAGCTTCAAAAGACGTGAAAATGCAAAGTAAAAATAAGTATACTTTATTCTATCGCTTAACTCATTAAGAATCCTCGGAAATCACTCCTCATTATAAATGGTTATCGCACTTTTAAGATGCCTTTTAAATCTAATGTCGATGGGGATAGTAACCAACATTAGAGCAACTCCCGCAGCAGTTATACCGTTTGTTTTACTCACAATACCATAGCCCATACAACCGCCAGCAACGAAACCTATTAATATAGATCCAAAAAAGTTAGATTTTGCCTTTTTAAGTTCGGGGATCGCAGCCGGAACTTGCTTAACTGTTCTGAATATTTTGCCCACAGTTTTCGTTCTCCCATCAATTTTATAAACTGGTCCAAAAAATGATTGGTGAATTACGATGCTGTCCTTAGGAGCTTGTGCAAAAAGTTGAAAGCTTGAAATAAATATTAATGCGATTGAAAAAACGATTCTCATTTGTTTTGTTTGGTTGATTGTTGTTGTTCGAATTATGAAACAAAGTTAGAGAAAACCCAGAGCCAACTACGGCATTGAGCTCATTCCATGAAATTTAAATTCGCCATTAAGCCTAACGAATTGAAACATATGGTTTTGCCCTTCGTGCCCTTCTACATACTCGTTTGGTTTATAGGTCTCAATCCACACTTCATAAACTTCAACATTCTGCCCAAGGCTATTTGGAACAATACCCAATTTGCAATTGTAAAAAGTACGTTGACTCAAATGGTATTCTCTTTTATGTACCGCCTTCCAAATGGGACTTGTTAGTAATTGGTTCATATTACCAATTATAAATGTATCAATTGGTACTACAGAGTTTAACGATTTAGTACAAAGCTCACAATCTACTTTTCGAAAAGACAAACCTCTAACAGCAGCTGTATCACCTTCATCAATGGCCAATTTAAATTTCGTCCAAGTTTTATCTATTGTGATGGAGTCTGCTGAAGATACTTTTTCCCACACCAACTCAAATTCTTCCTGACCATTCACCTGAACGTGAACGACAAAAAACACAAACAGTAACAATGTTATTCTAGTCATGGATTGCAATTTACTCATACAATTTCCTTCTAGGTACTTCATGCTCAATAAAATGAAAAAGTATAAAACGGAATTAATGCGATTTTAATATTCGAATGTAAGTATCTGACGTTTTCTCATTTCAAAATCAATATAAATTCAAACAGAATTAATTTAAATCACCAAAACAAATTGAATTCCCACTAAAACCTCAACCGCCCAAATCATCCATTTTTTCAAAGTCGTCCGCTACATTTCAGCACTGCATTATGTTCTACAAAAAACAATATTCAAGTTAATAAATCATTCAAAAATAACATATCCACACCCTTCAATACCCAATAACGACGGGCATACGACAAGATTTTCTTCATTAATTAAATTATATTTAATAAGCTATTATTCGAGAGAAATCCGGAAGCCGAAAAGGAATTAGAGTAGGCAACTAACCAAACCAACACATAATGGCAAAGAGAAGAAAAGATCCATCCAAAACAAGCCCGGCAAAAAAAGCCACATCTAAAAGGGCTGTCGCGGGTAAAGTGCGAAACAAAAGACGCATTTCTAAAAACAGTGGCAAAGCAGATGCAACTCCAACATGGTACAGCGTAATCCGACATATGTTTACCTCCGAAGATATTGCACATATGGGAAGTCAAGGTTTAGACCTCGGCAACTACCAAACAGTAAAAGAACACGCTCCAAAAATATATGGTTTTGTATCGTCCAAACAAATGCCTCCAGGAAAACCATGGTCGGATGCATGGGTAAATACATTTGTTAATTGGATGTCGGCTGGTTACCCAAAAGGTACCGATGGATCAACAGTATCTGACTTGCCAGATCTCGAAGAAGTTCCAGATAGCAATACTAAAGCAACCAGAATTAGAAAAGAAATTTCGAACCTCAATAAAACGGAATTAGCCACACTTGTAAAGGCTTTTGAAGGTGTTATGAATTTACCATTGGATGACCCAAATAGTTATTTCCTATTGGCTTCGTGGCACGGTATGCCTGGCGATTATTGCATGCACCATATTCCGGGATACAACCCTTGGCACAGAGCTTACATTATAAGGTTTGAAGATGCGTTGCGATCAATCGACGGTTGTTCTAAAGTAACCATGCCTTATTGGGATTTGCATACTGCATTACCAGCTGTATTAACAAAAGCACCTTTTGGCAGTTATACACTTCCGAAAGATATTACAGGGGGATACAAAAAAGGAATGAAAACTTCTAGATATGCTACTTCTGCTATTACAAAAAATCTGAAAACACGAAAAGTGAATGAGGATTTCTTACGTGCTTCGAAAGAGCCAGACTGGGAAGATTACACAGGAATGATTGATGGTAGAAGAAACAATACAACCATTGCAGCGCACGACAATGGCCATATGTCGATTGGGCAAACAATGGCTAATCAAGACATTGCAGCATATGATCCTATTTTCTGGTTTTACCACTGTAACTTAGATAGATTATTCTGGGACTGGCAATTAAATATGAAGGCGACTACGCTTAAAACATTGTTAAGCACCGTTCAATCTACCAACAGTAGAAACATATTTACCATACCTGCATTACAACAGTTACCTCCATTAAGCGATGACCCTTACGACTTTACAACTGTAAAAATCGTAGATTCAATAAACGATTTGGACGTAGATTATGCAGCACCTTCAAAACCACCAGCTATGAAAATGATTCCTTCAGCTAAAGGCTCAGCTAGTGCTGCAGATCAATTTAAAGTTCATACGGATAGGGTTAATGTTAGAGTTAAGGGCATTAACCGTTTAAAAATCCCGGGTAGCTTTACTGTTCACCTTACTAAAAATGGTAAGAAGATAGCTTCGAGAGGGCTTTTTCAACCAAACGAAGCACATAAGTGCTCTACTTGTGTTGACAACGCACATGTTCATTTCGATTTTGAAATGCCTCTAAAAGATGTAGCTAACGGTAAGCTAGGCGTATGGGTTGAACCAGCCGACCACACCGAATTCGGAGATCGTTTCCCAAATAAATTGATGGGTAATCCAACTGTTAACGTTCGTTTGCTACTTGGTAACGAATAGAAATTAAATGGATCTTTCTTGCGACTACATAACTAATGTAGTCGCAGGAGTTTCCTTTAAGCATTCAGTGTTTCACACATCCTTCAAAATTTATGGAAAACCCTATTTCAGAATCAAACAATTGCAATTGCACCGAGCACGCCCACATCAGAAAATCGGAGGCAAATAAAGCCAAGGTAAAAAAGACAGTCAAAACGTTTTCGTCCACCGCGCTAAGTGTTTTAATTGCATTTTTTCCTAAATGTCCTTTGTGTTGGGCTGCTTATATGAGTATGTTCGGAAGCTTCGGCTTATCCAACATCCCATTTATGAAATGGATTTTACCCGTGCTCATTTGCTTTTTAGGCCTCCACATTTTCTTGCTGGTTCGAAAAATAAAAGAGAATGGATATGGACCAATTATATGCAGCGTAGCTGGCGGAATGGCCATTGTGAGCGAAAAGGTTTTCTTTCCTTTCAACACGTCCATTCTAGTCACCGGAATGGCGCTGTTGCTTATTGGCTCGCTGTGGAATAATTTCTCAATGAAGGTTTATCAAACGGCTTAGTAAGAAAAAAGACTACAGATACGTAGCTTGCAAATTTACAAGATGGTGTTGTGGATAATGCGAATGAGTTGATTGTAGGTGATTCGATTTTAAATTAATTTTGATTCTAATAAAGATTGAAGATTGCTTCAACTTAGTAAACCTCTTAACAATTGAATCAATATTTTTCTCGTACCTTAGTTTAAATCCTTATCATGAAGCTGATAATTTTCATTTTTCTTATTGCCCTTTCCTCTTCGTTAGTCGGGGCGCAAAATGTTAACATTCCAGATATAAACTTCAAATCATATTTAGTTGGCAACCCTGATATTAATACAAATGCGGACGATGAGATACAGGTAAGTGAAGCGGAATCTTATACTGGTGATATAATAGTAATGGAATTATCCATTTCAGACTTAACTGGAATTGAGGCGTTTTCATCAATAAGATATTTAAACTGTTATGATAACAATATTGAAAGTATTGATTTATCAAATAATACTGCTTTAGTAGCCCTAGAGTGTCATTACAATTCAATAACCAATTTAGACCTATCAAATAACAATTTACTCACTCTCGTAAATTGCAGGTACAACAAATTAACTAATATAAACTTATCTAAAAATGAGCTGCTCACTGCATTATATTGTCAGGCCAATTCACTAACCAATATAGATATCCAAAACAATACTGAACTCACCACATTATGGTGTCAAGACAATTCGTTAAGTAATTTAATTACGAATAATAATTTTTTATTAGATGTATTATGGTGTCAAAATAATGAACTGTCATATCTCAATTTGACGAATAATACAATGCTGACATACTTAAAATGTGCCAACAATCAATTAACAAAACTAGACCTTTCAGTCCATCCCCAACTCGACTTCTTAAATTGTGACAGTAATAACCTTTCCATTCTTGATGTTAAAAACGGTAACAACGAAAACGTCACCTTTTTTTCTGCAAAATATAATGATCTTGAGTGTGTAAATGTAGACGAGGAAATTTGGGCAACAAAATACTGGAGCATAGACACGGACGAAGAAGTTGTTTTCAGTGAAGATTGTTGGCTTAGTGTTAATGATCATTCAAAGGTAAATTCAATAACTACGCTTAACAAAACAATAATAATAAAAGGTCGTGGTAGGGCAAGAGTATTCAATCAAATGGGACAACTTATTACTACAACGGATGTAAATGGAGAAGCAAGCATTAAGTTATCGAAGTCAGGTATCTACCTGATACAAGTCCATTCAAACGGGAATTCCATTTCTAGGAAAGTGTATCTCAATTAAAATATGATGATCCTAAATAATCGCGGAAAGGAAAACCCCCACATTAAATAGATGATATTCTATTTTCTTATTCCCGCATTCCATGCACCAAACGTGGCCAATCTTTTTGGGATAATAACGAACAAAGCCCCCAAAGTCTACTCTTCCATATCTTAATCCAATATCTACACTTACAGGGATGTTAAATTTTGGTGAAAAATAATTAACATTAGTCGAATTCCACTTTGATTTTATTTTCGCTGTTTCTGTTCCTATTATTTGCGAATTGGGATTAAATTCAATCACATTATAAGAATATTCGGCTGTACCTGAAATTAAAAAAGAGGGAGTAACGGCTACACTTAAAATCAAGGCTATAGGTTTGGTTTCAGACAATTTTATCTGATTGATTATCCTAATGGGAACAGTTAAATAGTGATATTTTAGAGAGAAGTCCCAACGATTCTCATCTAAAGCATCGTTAATTATAAAGGGATCGCTAGAAACGTTTTTAAACACAGTTTGCAATTCAAAACCCAATCCTGCTTCAATTTCAACATCAAGTATTGCATTTTTAATTATTGAGTCTTTACGATATAGAATTTCGACGCCCCAATTTCCTAAATTATTGTTTCCGTTTAGATAAGATACGCTCGAAGACGTCCTTAAACCCACATTAATCTTATTGGTTTTAGCCGTATCGTTTTGCCCGTTAACAGAAAGTATTAACCCACAACTTAGAAGCAGGAATAGAAATATTAATTTATTCACGTTCGCTAAGTGCAGCATTGTAATAATAGCATTAATACTGTTCGTCAGTTATAATCACTCTTTCATTTATTCTAAAATTGCATTACTTGCTTGACATATTTATTTTGTAAGAAACATCAAATACCAAATAAGAGCCACTTGTAGAATAGTAATAGATTTCAGTAGGTGCAGGCCCATCAATTACAGCAGGATTCAGGTCTGCGCCATAAATAAGTTCATAATAATCATCCCAATATTTATAATGTCCCCCAAATACTTCTTTAAGTCCTAAGCCTAAAGTTAGACCGAATTCGAATTCACCTCTTCTTCGATGTACTTTACTCAACGATAAACCCGAGATAATAAGTAGATTATTGTTACTTCCATTGTCATTTAAAAATCGATAAGTCTGTGCATGAAGAGGAGGCTGAGCTATAGCACTATAAGATTCTCCTTCCCCATTTGGGCTATCAAATATTTCGTACGAGAAACCTAGCTTAGTATTTAGTGACCATTTCTGATTCTTAGTCTGGCCACAAGTGTATATTCCATACCATGACACGGATCCTACTGTTAAAAACAATAAAAAACGATTATCTCGCCCCAGAGCAGACTCTTTTGACGATTCGCCAAAACTAGCTCTAAAAAGCTTTGGATGAATTGAAGCATTTGTAAGTAGTTCTAATTTCTCATTAAAACGATAGGATAAGCTAATTCTGATTGGAGCAGAAAGGCCAATTTTTTGTTTTAAATTTTTATCATGATCCCCTAAAGCTTTTACACTAATAAAGTCATGCCCTAATCCTATTCCGGCACCTAATAAAAAGCCATTTTGACGGTATATGGAGTATTTTTTCGAAATAAGTGCTAGTGGATCATCAGGGTTATAGCGATTTATCTCTTCAATGTCCCTATCTACTTTTTTTGCTTTTTTATGTACTCTCGAAAACGTATATGCCAAATAGGGTTCAAAAAATGCCCCTCTCGACTTATAAGTTCCACTTCCTTTTAATTGATTCCCGACGTCATAAAAAACATATTCTCCATTTAAAAAGTCTTTAACTCCTAAACTGTACCGCAAACCATAGTTTAACACGTTATAACTCTTCAATATTTTCCGATAGGTCAATCTAGCCGACAACATCCAGTTTTCGGTTCTATTGTACTCACTTTCTATTGTAAATAACTGTAGAGATGAATCTAAGTAATGAATATGGGAATTCAAGGAACTAAAATCCTTATTGTGAATTTTAAAAGCGGCTCCAATTCCAAAGCCAACCTCACTTTTCTCCTTTAATTTGATGTAATAATCTATAAATACAGGAAATTCTACATTCGTATAATATTCAAATCGATGACCTATATAGTCTTCTCCTCCCAAAATAACATAATCATTTGCATCTAATTTAATAGTGTAGTTAAAAGACTGCTTCATAAAATTGACACCAACCGAATAGGAGAAATTATTTTCCATATTCTTAATGTACGCCAAGCCAAAACCATACCCGTAATTGATAGTAGAAGAAAACTCGCCCAATCCAGTCGAATTAACTTTTAATGGATTGGTGGCAGGCACTCCGAAATTAAGTTGGAAACTTGATTTCGTGTGTATTAGTTTATTTAAAGGATCGGTATCTTGAGCACTACAGGGAAAACATATAGCACAAATGCACCAGGTTAATACTACAGATCTGATTTTACCAATCACATTTTCACCTATTATAAAATTGCATTACTTCTTTGACATATTTATTTTGTAAGAAACATCAAACACCAAATAAGAGCCACTTGTTCTATAGTAATAAGTTTCAGTAGGTACAGGCCCAATTACTACATAACGATCCTGATCCTGATCCCAGACGTAATCCAGTTTATAATAATCATCCCAATAATCATAATGTCCCCCAAATACTTCTTTAAGTCCCAAGCCTAAAGTTAGGCCGAATTCGAATTCTCCTCTTCTTCTATGTACTTTACTCAACGATAATCCCGAAATAATAAGTAGATTGTTGTCACCTCCATTGTCATTCACAAAATGATAGGTCTGTCCATGAAGAGGAGGTTGAGCAATAGCTCTAGAACCTTCCCCTGCCCCATCAGGGTTATCAAATATTTCGTACGAAAAACCTAACTTAGAATTTAGAGACCATTTCTGGTTTTTGCTTTGCCCCAAAGTATATACTCCGTACCATGACACTGATCCCACCGTTAAAAAGGATAAACACCTATTTTTTCGTCCCAGAGTAGACTCTTTTGATGATTCGCCAAAACTAGCTTTAAACATCTTTGGATGAATTGAAGCATTTGTGAGCAACTCTAACTTCTCGCTAAAACGATAGGATAAGCTAATTCTGATTGGAGCAGAAAGGCCAATTTTCTGTTTTAAATTTTTATCATGATCCCCTAAAGCTTTTACACTAATAAAATTATGCCCCAACCCAATTCCCGCACCTACTAAAAAGCCTTTTTGACGGTATATGGAGTATTTTTTCGAAATAAGTGCTACTGGGTCATCAGGGTTGTTGCGATTTATCTCTTCAATGTCCTTATCTACTTTTTTTGCTTTTTTATGTACTCTCGAAAACGTATATGCCAAATAGGGTTCAAAAAATGCCCCTCTCGATTTATAAGTCCCACTTCCTTTTACTATGCTTCCTTGGTCGTAAACAACATATTCTCCATTTAAAAAACCCTTAACTCCTATGCTATAGCGTAACCCATAATGAAACACATTATAACTCTTCAATATTCTCCGATAGGTCAACCTAGCCGACAACATCCAGTTTTCCGTCCTATTGTATTCACTTTCTAACGTGTAAAACTGCTGTGCAGAATCTAAGTAATTAACATAGCTATAGGTGGAACTCAAATCCTTATTATGAATTTTAAAAGCGGCTCCAATCCCAAAACCAACCTCACTTTTCTCCTTTAATTTGATGTAATAATCTATAAATACAGGAAATTCTACATTAGTATAATATTCATACCAAGAGTCTACATAGTCCTCATCAATCAAAACAACATAATCACTTGCCTTCAAATCAAGTCTATAGTTAAAAGACTGCTTCATAAAATTTACACCGACTGAATAGGAAAAATTATTTTCCATATTCTTAATATACGCCAAGCCAAAACCATACCCGTAATTGATGGTAGAAGAAAACTCGCCCAATCCAGTCGAATTAACTTTTAAGGGATTGGTGGCAGGCACTCCGAAATTAAGTTGGAAACTTGATTTAGTGTGTATTAATTTATTTAAAGGATCGGTATCTTGAGCACTACAGGGAAAACATATAGCACAAATGCACAAGGACAATACTACATACTTGATTTTATCAATCACACTTTCATTTATTACAAAATTGCAAAACAACAAATATCGTTCCTAAATTACACGATTCAAATACCTTAATTGTTTATAGGATTTGATTCAACGACACTTTTTACCCAATTTAACTGTTGGCAGATAATAAATCACGCCCTTGTGTTGAACCTTTACCCCTTCGGCTTTAACCACCAAACCGTTATCCATGGTCCAAAATACATAATTTGTATTTATAGATTGATCTACTCGTTTATCCTTTCCTTTGGGATTTGAATCCTTAGAAAAGGACACCGATTTTGTACATTTCCTATCTGGGTGTACATTAGAAATAGCTCTAGAGCCTTCCTTTCGGTCGGAGATGTAATACGTCCCTCCCCACTCAAAGGAAGGAATTAAATCGGCATTTTCATGCTTCCATTTCCCTTTTTTATCCTTCCAAAACGAAACCTTTACATATACAAAATGCCAAAACACCAACCCAAAAGTATGAGGCGATTGCTGCAACTCAAGAGTCGCTTTATAATCCCCATCCTCTTCTGGATATTTCGATTTTTCAGTATAATTCCCCCAATCGCAACATTTCGGAGCAGGAGGATCTAGAGGCTCTATATCTACCACAAAAGTTGCAACATCCGTACAGCCCGAAATTGTTTCGATAGTTTGCGTTACTACAAATTTCTGTTCGTACTCTTCTTGTTTATACAGATGATATGGATTAATACTCCTAGATATGTCGCCGTCTCCAAAGGTCCATTTATGGCTTATTATATTCAAATTAGCCACCGAATGATCCTCAAAGTCATAAATCCTTTCCGACCCAGTTCTCAAAGCGCCATTTATAGACGCCGAACATTCGTCATAGCCTTCCAAATCTATCTTATGAGAAGCCGAACAGGTTGTATTATCTAGCCTAAGCGTTACAGATATTTCGGGCTCAGTTACCTTGTTTAAATCATAGAAATAATCGAAGTTAATGTAGCTGTCATTATTATTAACATTTCCTCCATACGGTAGCCCGTTATCGCCAAGATCCCATGATATTTCCAATATCGTAGAAGACGGATGAGTTATCTGTGCCACAACCTCAATATCTGCAATCTGGTTATCATAATCAATAGCAACGGTCTCTACGGTAAAGTTTACGTTACATTCTATTGATTTACTTATCGATACGGAAAATTGATTGGTTAGGGCGCCAGGTCTTACACCCGGATGCAATACAGTTACAACAATCTCTTCCCCTCCTATCAGTGTTCTAGTCGTTCTTATTGAAGGGTTCTCGTATCTACTAGTACTCTCTCTTGCTTCTTGCCTATTCAAAAGCGGTTCTATACCTCTCCTTTCTTGTCGCAAATCCCTTAACTCTTCAAGCAATTCAATATGCTCGCTTGCATCTGCAATTACCACCACACTATCCTCATTTAGCCATTTGTATACCCTGTTTCCCACAGCAACTTCCAAGTCTTTGTTTATCAATGCCCGTAAAAAGTCTGCTCTCAGAAAAAACAAATCAGGATTAGCCTCCGTAGTGTCGGCAGGATCGCCTCCATCGCTTAAAAACTCATCAAACTTTTCGTCACACGCTTTTCGCAACGACTCGTATCCTGTAAACATCTTTTCGAAAGATTCCATTTCCTTATTATTGCCCAACTGCTTAAGCTTCTTAAACTTCACCTTCTTGGGTTTCTTCTTCTTCTTCGGCCCTTTCTTTCCATGTTCGCTATGATCGTGCTTGGGCTTTTTAGGTTTTTTAAACTTCACCCCCTCGCTCAACGCAGTACCAGTGTTAATCATACATTGCTCGTCGCAAAACCACAACATGTTATTTCGAAACTCAATACTATCTTCTTGCGCTGGTTTAATTACTTGGTTGTATTTAATAGTTACCAATTCATCAATGGTTCCATTAAAAGTCTTCCCCGTAACATATATGTTTCCATCGGCGTCTTGTGCAATATTTTGAGCTATATCGGTACCAAAAGCTTTCCCAACATAATCTATCGACCAAAGCAATTCGCCTTTGCTGTTATACTTCACAGTAAGAAAGTCTCGTCCCCCAAACTGCTTATTAAATATCGAACCCAATAATATCGGGTTACCAGCATCATCAACAAGCAACCCCTTTGGTTCATCAATCTGCTCTTCGTTATTTATAGTCTGCGTCCAATTAATTTCACCACTTTCCCCATTCAATTTCAACAAAACAATATCAGTGTTCACTTCATCATCTTGTTCCTTAGCCGAACCCGTAATAAACAAACTGCCATCCTCATCAAGTTCCAAGTATGCTGCATTGTTATCTCCACCATGCTGATCAAACACGGTAGACCATATTACAATACCATCAGAATTATACTTTATAGCAATTACATCCTCACCCGTAACCTCATTAACTACATTACCAACAACGTACACATTCCCTTGCTCATCAATTGCTATATCAGTACCGGTGTCATCTCCATTAAAAGTACCATTGAAAGTACTAATCCATTTTTCAGTTCCTTGGCTATCATACTTTATTACTATTACATCTGCATAGGAGGAGGTAGTATTGTATGTATTACCTGTTATATAAACATCACCACTTTCATAATCCGTTATCATCGATTTGCTTTCAGCAAGCCCCAATCCTCTAGCTCCCGCATCCAGTCTTTTAATCCATTCAAGCCCACCAGTACTATTATACTTTATTGAAATTATACTAGCGTTCGATATACTACTATTGTTATACGATGTACCACTCACATATACATTGCCCAACACATCCAAGGCTATGCTACTTCCAACGTCATCCGCTCCAACTAGAAACCCTACAATATCGCCTAAATCAAATTTCTGCTCCCAAAGAAAAGAGCCATTTAAATCATACTTAAGCGTTATAATATCTTTATTTGTCGCGGTTGAAAAACTTTCTCCTGTAATCAGAATATTACCATTCTCATCAATTACCAATCCGTTTGGTATGTCATCCTCTCCATCATCACCATCATACGTGACAGACCAAATCAGATCGCCATCCTTTGAGTACTTCACCAAAATAATATCTAGTCCCGATCCACTCGATTCAATTGCTCCAGTAACATAAACATTCTCTTGTACATCCACAGCTGTAGAAACTACCGCTAGCGATTCAATGTTATCAACGTACTGTATCCACTGTCCATATATTTCTTCACCAAAAAGCATTCTTGGTGTTAATGCAATAAAGAATACAAGTATTACTATCGCCCTCATTGATTGACTAATTTTATTTGTCATAATATTTTTTTATTAATTGTACAAACGGATACCGAACTATTGCTGCTTGATTACTTTGAAAGTGGATAATTGGTTTTCATATTCAATAGCCAAAAAATTAACCCCTTTTTGAAAAGCATATCCTATTTCTTTTTGCGTATTAGATAGCGCTTCACGCGGACCAAATACAATCCTGCCATGAGAATCATAAATTGTATAAACAAAGATTTTACCATACCCCTGCATTGTACTTTTATCCACTACCGTAAGGGAAGTATTTGATTTAAATGGATTCGGACCAATCAATACCTTGTATTCACCTATTCTACTAACCGCATAATTTGTGCTATCCACAATGCTATCTAATGCATTTATATAAAGTGATTTTTCAATCACATTTTTTGCATTCTTCGTAATTTCAGAATATAGCACACTCATGTAAGCAGCTTGGCCTTTATCAAAACGAACCGAGTCGGTACTATAATAAATTGAGTCTATACTCAATTCTTGGTTTGGAAGTATTGTTGTAAACCTGCCTATTTCAGATTCAACAACAATGCGAGTCTCTTCAACTTCTGGAGTATTTGATTTAATTACTTGCGCTGACGCTAATTCAGCAAACAATACTAAAACCAATCCTAAATAAATCACTAATCTGTTCATAATAAAACTTGGCTAAGTTCTAATTTAAATATGTATTACCTTTACTTAAATTTATTAAAAGAATGATACCATCAGATTTTCGAGATTTCTTCATTACAAGTTCTAGCACTATTCAACAGGAGATAGTCTCGTCCTTACTATCATTGTCTT
>JABSPQ010000031.1 GCA_013214205.1 Flavobacteriales bacterium | reverse complement strand
TTAAAAACAGAATGCGTTTACAGAGAACGTTACATTTCGAAAAGCGAAGCAGAAATGTCAATTTTCGACTGGCTGGAAACGTGGTATAACAGAAAAAGAAGGCACTCACACTTGGGCAATAAATCAATAGAACAATTTAATCTCAATAATCATCAATTTAATCAGGCGGCATAGCTTAACTTAAACTCCATTATTTTGTTGCAATTCCAACTGGAAGGTATTCAAAAAATGGATGCTAACTCTCAAAGTAAGCTTTTTGATATTATTGATACTTATATTAGGGATTCTAAGGCTAGGGCTGCTTATGGCTCATAAAAAAGCCCGATCATAAGATCAGGCTTACACTAATAAGTAAAATACCCCCTAACTAGGGTTCGCAAAATACTCCTCGACCTTCTGAACATCATCAAGAACATAATCATTTCCTTCAAAAAGGAACTTAATTCTCTCCAATAGTAAATTGGTGTCCCTTCCTTTCAAAATATATGATGTCACAACACTGCTCAATACTTCTGTTTTACTAAAAAATCTCTTGAGTTCTTGCTGCTTTTCTTCAGTTTTTAATGACGCATCATCCACACTTAATAATCTTTCATTGATGTACTCATGTACCCCCTCCAAAGAGCTAATTTTTTCAATAAATGGTAAACCTATTAACTCCATAAACCGAATATGGTCGGATACAATAGGTTCAATATCTGTATCAATTTCTACTCGATAGTAGTAGGATTTTCCGTCAGCTCCATGATCGTTAACAAAAGAAGATTCAAAATTACTAAACCCAAACTCCTCAGCAAAGCTCAACCCTTGGACTCTGATAATAGTATCATTAACTACAGAATTTGGAAAAACTGAAGATAACACATCTGATATCTCCTTGTTTTCAAGCATAATTTGGGGTCTAAACACGATTGAGTCTACACCTTTACTTGATTCTCCCCAGAAAATAGAAAAACCATTTTTTTTAAATTCAGACGTAGCTTTTTTGAGCTTGAAACTATTATCGATATAGAAACTTGAAATAGCATCTATAACGTTTCTCTTTATTTCCTGACTTTGCTTTTTGTCCAACTCTTCTAGTTTTTAATAGTTATAACTGACTTAACGGTGGTTTGCCCAGCATCACTACCTAATATCTTTAGACTAGTATTTGTAAAATCAATAGTACCGCCATTTACAAGACCTAAATTCCTTTGTAATAAAACCGCCTTTTCTGGATCACTAACTTTGACAACAATACTGTTAACATTTCCAGATTCGAACAGAGGGTAAACCGTACTTTGATTTGGAGTAGAAGCATCCAGCCAACTCGAAGACCAATTCTTATCTTTAGTTGAAAATTTCGCATCACCTAAATGGAATTTACCATTTGCATCAAGTCCCATATAATCAACTCGAATTTTTGTACCATTGACTTCTAAAGTAACTTGATTTACTATTTTATTATCCGCTAAGTTTAAATCTGTTTGAAACCTTGAACGAGCTGCACCAGATTCAAAATTATCTGCAAATTCCCTTAAATTTTTCCACCATTTACCTTGTCCCCATTTTGCTAGTGGTGAACCAGAAGTAATGTTTCCTTCTGCTAAAATATCCCAGTAACGTCCAGGCTCTTGTAAAACATCATCAAAAGTTTCAAACCAATGAGGATTATCAATTAGGTCTTGTTTAATGCCATATTCGGCATTTCCAAGCCTTGAAGTAATTTCGTCAAGGTGTGAACCTGTTACATGATCTGCATCTAGTCTATTTAGTATTTTGGTCAAATCATCACCAGTAGCTTTCCCTAGAACTTCCCCTAAATCACCTTTAAGCGCTGTCTCCAACTTAGGTAAATCAATCCCTCTTCCTCTACTTGTAATGTCATTCAATTTCGAAAGAACAGTAGGCTCGAGCTTGATAGCATCAGGCAAATGGTTTACCGCTGCCCACGCATCCACCAACTCTGCATTTCCTACAAAAATCTTGTTGACTTCTTCCCATTTTCTCTGATGACTTTCTAAATTTCCACCAACTTGAAAATTGGATTCCAGATTTCCAGAAGTACTTTTTATACATACTTCTCCCGAAAATTTTTGAGCAAAAATCCCTAATGAAAACTGTAAAAATGAATTTTGACTTTGAGAAGCAGATTCCTCTTGAAGATAAAGTAAACCCAGCCATTCTTTTTCTGCAGATGTATTTTTGAAACCTTGCTCTGAAAAAACTTCTATTTTACCATTATCTAAAATGACGGATTTTGCTTCTACCTTAGTTTGAAATGAACCAAGTAAAACGAAGAGTAAGAATAATATGTATTTTAAAATTTTCATATTGTCATCTCGAAAAAGCCCGATCTCTTGATCAGGCTTTCTAAGTCTCTAAGTAAGCTTTCCGCTCACCTCTTTCTTAATATCCTCATAGATCGAGAAAATCTCTCTCAAAATCTCTTCTAATTCTTCTAATGAACAATACTTTGGAATGTTAAATTTTTCTCTGTCAAAATTGGAATCTACATTTTCCGCATGTCCATCTAACCTATTGAACGAAAGCCAATCTTGACCTTTTAAGAAGTTTAAATGTGCTTCTACTAAGCCATCACGAACGGTTAATATTAGTTCCAGTTGGTATCCATTAGAAGAGTTAAAAACAGTCTTAAAAACTCTTTCTTTCGCTATGTACTTTATATCAGAATCGTATTTCTCTAGTATTTGTAAAACCTCTTTTTTATGGTTTCCACGCATACTATTCTCAAAATCATCGTGATATTCACATACTTTTTTATACCTAATTACAAAGTCTATTTCTTTTAATACTGATTCTAAATTCATTATTCCGCTAAATATTTAATCTTAATATCTACTCCTTTAGCTGTATTGAAGTCACTCAATACTTTTTGAAATTCGGTACTTGATTCAAAGAAGGACTTATTTGATGTAGGAATTTCTAAGAAATAATCTCCCTGAAGCGTTGTCCCTTTTGGTAGCTTACTTGAATTTAATTTACTCCCTACTGGATATTTTGTAATTAACTCATTCAAATAATTTCTAAATGTATTCGGCTGTATTTCACTGAGGGCAGTTGCTTTTCTGGAGATTATTTCTTTTCCCGGAACATATGAGTCTAACCTTTTACCTGCTTTTCCTCCGACACCCTCTAACACTATTTCATTGAATGTGTATTTAGTTCTAGCCTTCCTATTAAAATCATTCCCTCTTTTAAAGAGAGCCTTAATTTCATCCCAGGTAGGTTTTGTCTTCCCTAAGGTTTGGGCTGCATCTTCTATTGCGTTCGTTGCATCTAACCCTTCTTTGATTGCATCATCAACTTGCTTTAATGCATCAGGATTTTTCCTGACTAATTCTCCTGCATCTCCAAGGTGATCGTCAAGCCTTTTCCACGCATCGACCAGGTTAGGATTATCAATCATGTTCTTCATCAACTTATCATCTCCCAGATCATTGGCTATTTTCTTTAACTGATCGGCGTCAAACTTCTCTAGTTTCTTTTTTAGTTGCTTTGGTAGTTTTTTAAAAAGATCTAAAACCTCTTCTCCGAGCTCATCTCCCACTTCTTTCACTATATCTTTGGCTTTCTTCCCTGCACCAAAGCCCATAAAAATAGCAGCTACTGCAACAGCGTCTTTACCTCCTTCGTGACGAGCAATAGAACCACCTCGGCCGTAAATATCCATCTTATCTTGCACCATCTTCATTGGCATGGCTTTCACATCTTCCCACGACATGGATGAGATGGAATTCCAAAGGCCATCTCTAATCTCTTCGTCAAAAGCTACATCCAGCGCCAAAGTGATTAACTCAGGAATACTTTTAAGTTCCTCAAAAGTACCATCGCCAGCACCAGAAAGAATTGCCTCAACGTGCACGGGACTTCTTCCATAGGCATCTGTATTTTCCATGTCGTCCCATACCTGCTTAGGAACCTCCATTTGGTCACAGATCGATTTAGTCCAAGTTTTAGCGGCAACAATATGTTTTACAGATGTGTTGAATAAACTCTGCAGTTTAGCGCTTCCTGATTTCGCCAGACTGAAGGCTTTTTCTGTGTAAACCTCACTCAAACCAACAATTTCATCTACTGTAGTAGGTTGAACCTTGTCGCCTGAGGGAGTGGTTGTAGGTATCTGAATCGCACCGATTTTATAATGATGACAGATGTACACTTGCTTACCATCCTCATCAAAATGTATCGCAATATTGATATCAGCATTAGAATTTCCTGGCTGATTTAGTGAAGCTTGTGGTAATTCAGCATTATTAATTATAGGATAACCTGTATAGCTGTAATCTATGGTAACATTATTATCTCCTCCAAATGCCGCCATCCAGTCTTCAAGCTCCATAGGATTTATTTCTGCAGCAGAATTAATTCCGAGTTCTTGATAGGTTAACACAAAGCAGTTCTCATCATTAAAAACAGGATTCTCGCTAAGTATCTCAATAAGCTCGGCGAGCTCATCAGAAATATTTGTGTTATCCACAACCAACCAATCTTGACTAGGAGACGCTCTACCAATTGATTGCTGAGTGTTCAAAGGTGTACCTTTTAAATACAGATATTGAACATCGCCTATCGGAGCATTTCCATTATTGACCAACTGGCATCCGATTATTGGCACAAGAACAACATCCGGATGCTCTTCCAGCAGCAAAGCACATTCGTTCTCAACTGTTAGTTTAATGTCTTCAATATCTCTTTCTTCAGTATGTGTAAAAAGTTCTATTATAATGAAGATGGGCTCACTGCTCTGCTCATGGTAGGCCTTTACCATTTCATTAATTTGAGCGATAGCGGCACTTCCAAATTGATCGGTTAAACTATTGTTATCCATAATGAACTCATAGTTTATCCTTCCTGCTTTTGTTTCCTGCCAGTAGCCATCGAGATGCTGTTTTACATCATGGGTAAGCTTCCACCTATCAATTATTTTTGCTCCATCCTCCGCATCATCTCCCCAACTAATTACTGGCGCACTGCTTCTTATATCCTCCCATTGCCGTTGGGTTAGGTAACTGCCATCATTATGATCCATATCATGATAATCCATTAGATTATCTGTACTCTTCTTTTCTATCTCATCAAAAGTGTGTTTTAATCCAAATGCTCCATGACCTATTTCGTGCGCTAAATGAAAGTTTTCACCCTCAATGGCTGCTTTGGTTATAAAACCAAATCCTCTTCCTCGTGCCATGTAACCCACAATTAATGGGTCGACAAATCTCTCTACTATAAATATGACGAATGCGTCTTTATCAATATTCGGATTAGATGCAACATAAGCTTTACGCACATCTCTCATTTGCTCGATATATTGTTTTAAACCAACAACATCGGGATCTTCAAATATCTCCTTATAAAAAGTATTGTTCTTAGGCTTAAAGTCTTCGCTGGCCTTAGTTACTTGAAAAGTAATTCCTGCCGATTGATAGACTTCATTTAGTATTTGTTCTAAATTATAATAGGTCTCTACTTTTTTGGTAACAGAAACTAGATGCACTTTCTTTTGCTCTTTTTGATAGCCTAGCGCGGTTAGCTTTCCTATTGGATCATCTGTATTGTAAACTGCATAAATTTTTTCCTTCCTCCCAATATTAGAAAGGTTCAATTCTACAGTATTGTTTATGGTGTCTACATTGCTTGTTGCTATCCGTTCTCCCTTAGAGTTGGCAAATTTTATTTTGTTAATCTTTACGTCTTGCTTATCTGTATTTATAAGCCGAGCAATTACCTTATCCGAACCTCCTTTCGACATCGATTTAAAAGGGACGTAATAGGTGCTTCCATCCACTTCCATGGGTATGGGCTGGTAGTCATCTATCCACTTATCGTACTTAGTATCGTAGGCATCAAAACCGCCTCTTTGTTCGGGGTGGGCTTCAAAACGGACATGGAATCCTTCTGATGCCAGAACGAACTTGTCGTTCATATTTTCCAGGTCTTCCTGTAGTTGCTTTAAGCTATCGGTGTAGATTCCAGTAATTCCGTAAACCACTTTATAAAGGTCGTCCAAAACAATGATTATCCGATACTCAAAATCTTTTGGCTCGACAAAAGTTGATGTAATTATAGGTGTCTCAGGGTTTAGAAATTTATTTATTGATTGTTGCAAATCGATGCTCGGGTCTTGCTCAGCTAAATAATCTATTAACCGCTGGTTAACTACTCCTTTTATGGTTAAGCGATATTCTGTGGAGTCTGCGTTGGGATAAAAAGCAAGATTTAAGTTTACACTAAAACTCTCGTAGTTGTCTATCACTACTGTATCTAGCTTCCCATTTACGATGGAGTATACTTTTTTTCTATTAAGAATATTGGCCCATAGTTCATCCAACTCTAAGGATGAAATGGTGGTAAAGTCTATTCCACTTGTATCGTAGTAGGCTTCCAATCTAGATTTTACAAGACCTTTTGAAATACTACGGGTCTGTATGCTGTGTGTAAAGGTCTCTACATCGGAAAATTCTTCACCAAATTTTCTTAGGTCTGCTTTTAACTTCTCTATCACCTCTTCCTTTGCTTTTTCTTGTGATTCTACCTGTGCATACACACTAGAAAAGCCTGTTACAAAAGAGAATAAGAAAGTAAGGAGTAAGTGATAGATGGATATTTTCATGTAAAGGAAGATTATTAAAAGGTTAACCTTTCTAGGATTGCCACAGTGGCTTCCTCGTATATTTTATCTCCATCATCAATACAAGCTGTATTTACAGTTTGTTGCTTTACCCATCGGGCTGAGGCATCTACTAGTTCGTGTAAATGATAATTTCCTGCATTCAATTTATCAATGTGTTCAATATTAACTTGTATAAAAAGGTCTCTATCTAACCCTTCAAACATTAGTTCTACTGAAGCTTCATGACAGAATATATTTTGAAGCATTGAGTAGTAACCTACCCAAAAAACTATGGTTGCATCGTTAAGCTTCTTTTTTTTATATAGTTTCAAGGCGGTTTTTTGATAGACAGAAATGGTTTCCCCGCTCAAGCTATTTAGAGTTTTTTTAACTTTTTCACTGATGTAGATTGACTCTTGTTCAGAAGAGGTCTGTGCAAAAGATACACTTCCCAAAAGGTTAATAAAAATCATTAAACAACTTAATCGTACTTTCATTTTGACATGCTTTTCTATATATAGGTTCTAAAAATTAGATTTAGTTTTTTTAATTAAACCGTTGTTTGCTTGCTATCCCCGATTATGGGGTATCGCATTCGTTTTACAATAGTTACTTGCTTAGTTATATAATATTGAGAACAATGATAATCTATTATTTTGACATCTCTCCCCCCCATAATGCTACCGTGTGTACACATCTTTATACATCTTCCAACCTTCGAATATATCATAGAATCTCATTAATCCAATCCAAAGTGTTGTAATACCAGGCGGTCTTTCCGATTTGTATCCTTTCCAGCCACCTAGTCGAGCTATAATCCAAGTTGTGTATGATAAGGATTCTTTAGGGAAGGGATTTTGAAGTTTTTTGGTTTTCCCTTCTAAGATAGTCCATTGAGTCTCCAAACATTCTAATTCCTGCTCACTGAAACACATCATAGATTCTAAGTTTTCTCCTTCTGGTATCTTGTAACAATAGCGCATCTGAAATAATTTTGTTATCGTAGAAAGCATCAATAAGCTTAGTTTTCTC
>JABSPQ010000308.1 GCA_013214205.1 Flavobacteriales bacterium | reverse complement strand
ATTAATAATACAATTAAAAACAGGCCTCCAACTAGTAATATAATTTTTAGCTCGCTTTCTTCAATCTCCTTTTTTTCTAATTTATCTTGAGTACTGTCTTTAGATTTATTAATTTTACTTAACTTCTCTTCTATTTTAAGCTTGGTGCTTACCTCAATCATTTTATAGCTCCACTCCTTTTCTTTATATCGCAAGCCTTGCTCGTGAAACTCAAAATGGGCATTAAGTGCTTCTTCGTACTCTTCTAATGCCATACATGCATACACCTTTCTTTCGTAAAGATCTATGAGAACAGAAGACCAACGATCCTCTCCAACAATGTCCAATCCCTTTTCCGCAATTTCCTTCGCTTGTTGAAAATTCTCAAGACTATAATAGACCCTTGAAAGATTCACATACCCATTTGCTGCTGATCTTCGATCTCCATTGGCTATCCATAATTCGCATGCTCGGTTGTAAAACGAAATCGCGTCTTGTTTATCCCGATAATGCTCAATGACAAAAGCCATCTCATTGAGTGATGAAGCTTTTAAAAAATCATCTTTAGTCAGTTCAGAAATATTGATTGATTTCCTAGAATAATATAGGACAGAATCCGGGGAGTCACCTATCTCCGTCAAAAGTGCGGCATAACGATTGTAAAACTCTGCAATAAATGGATCATCAATTTTATTCGATGCACTCAATTTCTTGGCCTTATTAAAGTATTTTATTGAAGAATTGTGAAGTTGTCTGTTGCGATAGTACTCAGCAATACTGACATATGACCTCATCATTATATTGGGCAACTTGGATCTCTCACTATATCTTACAGATTGAACATGTGCCATATGAGCCGCGCCATAGTTTTCAATTAAGAACTGAACCTTTGCCAATTTATGATATAGAGTTGCCAAGGTCTCATCGGCACACTCATCACATTCAGACAAACCATTCTTAATGACTTTTAATGCTTGACTGAAATTAGATTGACCGATTAAAGAATCGGCCACCAATATACTCTTTCGGGAGGAGGTTTGCGCATTGAGATTAGTTATAGCACAAACGAGTACGGTAATAAGTAAAAGGTCCTTCAGCATAGTTGTTAGCGGAGCTAATATATTAAACTTTACTCGAAAATGAAGCAGAAAAGGGTATCTATTAGACACACTCTTGTCTTCAATCCCTAATACATACATATTTCTTGACTTGTACAGTACTGATTATCAGTCATTATGGTCGGAAAGTGAATTCTCACTACTTTTTAATTCTTAAATTCAAGTAACAAACGCAATTTTTAGATTCAGGAGTTTAAATAGTTTCAAAACAGGAAGGAGATAATAAAATCTCCCTCTCTGTTTCTAGCAAAGAAGCTATCTTACTCCCCTAAATCGCCAAAAATAAAGTTGTAATGTCACATCTTACTTATGAGCAAAGATATGCAATAGAAACATTGTTATCATGTGGGAAAAGTCAAAAAGAAATTTCAGAACTGTTATCTGTTAGTGGTTCGACAATTAGTCGAGAACTCAAACGGAACATTGACCTACGTAACAAGGTTTACAGGGCTAAGCTTGCTCAAGCAAAGTATGAAAATCGGCTATTGAGTAAACCCAAATATTCAAAATTTGATAATGAGTTAAAAGCTGTAGTGAGAGCACTTTTACGCATTGATTATAGTCCTGAACAGGTAACTGGCTACTTGAAAAAGAAAGGTGAAATAACGGTTTCACATGAAAGTATTTACCAGTTCATTTGGCTTGACAAAAAGAATAAGGGAGATTTGTATACTCACCTTAGGCGCAAAGGAAGACGGTATCGAAAAAGAGGGTCAAGCAAAGATAGTCGAGGATGTATTGTAGGAAGAATTGGGATTGAAAAGCGTCCCCAAGAAGCAATGAATCGTACCACTTTTGGTCATCTTGAAGTTGACACAATCATCGGAAAGAATCATAAGGGAGCAATTATCACCTTGAACGATTTAACGTCAGGGATGCTTTGGATGCGTAAAGTTGAGTCCAGAGACGCAGAATTAGTCAAAACCACATTAAGTGATATGCTCGAACAAATTAAGCCATATATAAAGTCAATTACGTCCGATAATGGAAAAGAGTTTGCCAAACATCAAGACATCGCAGATCAATATTGTGATTTCTTCTTCGCTAATCCATATAGCCCTTGGGAAAGGGGGGCGAATGAAAATCTCAACGGACTTATTAGACAGTACATCCCTAAAAGTTCTGACTTTTCTAATTTGAGTGAACAGCTCATTCAAGAAATTGAAAACAGGATCAACAACAGGCCTAGAAAGAGACTTGGGTTTGAAAAACCTATATTCGTTATGGAAAAATTATTGTTTAACTCAGAAATTGCGTTTGTCTATTGAATTCAGCATTTATTAACTCAGGCTTGGATATAGGTTGCTACAAAATTCCAATATCAAACAAAAAAGAGCCTTTTGACGAATCAAAAGGCTCTTTTCAAATCTATGAAGGTCAGCTATTGCTTCCCATCAAAAGCTTACGCTTTTTCTACTTATGAACAACAAACTCTTCTACAAGAATCTGATCGTTTCCAGTTGTAATTCTAATCATGTATTTACCTACTGTCAAGCTTGATCCGTCTACCGTTTTCTCAATAACTGAGACTGGTATCGAAATCACTCTTCCTAACATATCAACTACTTCGATTGATTTAACCTCTCCTTCGAAGTCGATGTTCAACATTCCATCCGTTGGATTTGGATAAAGAACTAGAGTTTTGATATCTAGGTTATCAATCCCAACTGTTGAAGCTACACAAGTCGATGTGTCTGAACAACCATCCTGAGTGATGATCACAGCGAAGTTACCTCCATATGTTGGAGTATAGTTGTGATTTGTTTCACCTGCTATCTCTAGTCCAGTATCACAATCGATCCATTGGTAAGTAACACCAGTAGTTGTATTGTTCGCAACGATTGTGATAAGATCACTTGCCATCGTTGTTGTTACATCAATTGCTGAGATGATAACATCTTGTGTTTGCGTACTTACGTTTCCACAAGCATCAATGTATGTCCAAGTAATCGTCGTTGTTCCAATTGCTGTGATTGGAAAAGCCGTGTCAGGTGTTCCGTCCATTGCTCCATCACAGTTGTCAGTTGCTGTTGCAGTTACTGGTATAACATCACATAGTGAATTCATCGCTGGCAATGCTGCGATATCGAATACCGGTGTATCTATATCCAAGACTACTATTAATTGAATCACATCTATTGTGTTTCCACAAACATCCGTTACACTAAACGTTCTTGTGATTGTTTCTGGGCAAGATAAACCATCTGATACATCACTTACAAATGCTACAACAGGTGTTGAGCAGTTGTCTGCTTCATCATTGACCCATCCAGTTACTGGTGCAGGTACATCTCCACTACATTGAACATTTAATGTAATT
>JABSPQ010000307.1 GCA_013214205.1 Flavobacteriales bacterium | reverse complement strand
GCATTGCTACCAATACAACAGCCATTGCGCTTAACACAGCCAAAACGGGAATTACTCCAGAGCAAGCAAGCGCTATTACAGCCAATACTTCTAAGGTTGGTTTAACTTCTGGTCAAGCTACCGTAATAGCTAACACCAGTGGAACCAACACAGGCGATCAGGATATTTCAGGATCAGGTTTGTCAGGAACAGTCTTAACGATCGGCATAGAGAATGGCAGCAGTGAGACCGTTAACCTTTCTAGCTTAGTAGACGATGCGGATAATGATCCTGCCAACGAGATAGAATTACCAACAACAGGAAATGCTGGAGACATGAACTATTGGAATGGTAGTGCTTGGGTAACTATTCCGACAACACCAAATGAAGCTGCTACTTTGCAAATGATTAGCGGTGTACCCACTTGGACCGGTGGAACTCCTCCTCCAGCGATAGGCGATTTTAGAGATGGCGGCGTTGTATTTTGGTTAGATGGCAGTGGTGGTGGATTGGTATGTACTGTAAGTGATCGAAGTAGTTCAATACAATGGTACAATGGATCATATACGACTACAGGTGCTACAGGCACAGCAGTAGGAACAGGACAAGCTAATACCACGGCAATTATTGCCAGTCAGGGAGGGGGTACCTATGCTGCAAGTTTGTGTGATGGGTTATCATTGAATGGATATACTGACTGGTATTTACCTTCAAAAGATGAACTAAATGCGATGTACGCGAATAAAGCAGCAATTGATGTTACAGCTATTGCAAACAGCGGTGGCGGTTTTGCTATTAGCTACTATTGGAGTTCTACGGAGGTCGATGACGGCAATGCGTGGGAACAGAATTTCGGCAGTGGCCTTCAGTTCAACGGCGGTAAGCTCTTCAACGTCTCTGTTCGCGCTGTTCGGGCTTTTTAACTATTTATCAATTTATCTACCTGCTTGCCGGTAGGCAGGTTCATCTATTTAACAAATAAGCATTCTGTACAACAGACACTCGATTCACGAACACAATTAAAGAATGGAAAGCTAAGGGAGTAATTTATTACCGCCCTTCGGCTATCGCTCAGGATAAACTCCACGGTCTATTTTTTTTAGAGCGTTAGCCTTTCATTTTAAAGATGTATGCCAAGAACAAGCAGTTTTTTTTAGTAACCTGAGTTCGATTCTAAAAAGGATTTCAGAAATAACTCAAAAGTTGAGCTATGTCGCTGGAGTATTGGTCAATAGGCTGATTCCTCTTGTAAATAGTGTATGGTCGTAAATACCTCAAAATTTAATCCGCTTCTTTTCGTGTCCTTTCAATTTATTTTTAATCTTCTGATGCAAGGTATCACCTCATAAAAAGTAAATCAAAATCTCATCAAAAATAATACGAATTATAAAATTTGACTATTTACGACCAGGCACTATTTAGTAAAAAAGAATATTGGTTTATTCCAATTCCCTTAGAAAATCCAACTTGTTTGGAGTGTCTGGATCTTCATTTTTTGGGATGGAGTATACATTTAAATTCGAAGATTCAAATATTCTGGCTGCTACAGCTGAATACCATCGAAGCTTATTTTCTAACATTTGTTCGATTTTAAAATTTTCATTTCTATCTGCACATAATATGCCACAGGTTTAATTTTTCCCTAAAGAGTGTTTTGCACTTTGTGTACTTATACTCAGATAATAATAAAATGTTTCTAAACCTGAGTTCGATTCTAAAAAGGTTTCAGACCGCTTGTAAATAGTAAGATTCGACTATAAATTTTGAAGATATAACTGGTTATATCAAGAAATTTATAGGAAGAAGATTGCTGTTTGCAAGAG
>JABSPQ010000306.1 GCA_013214205.1 Flavobacteriales bacterium | reverse complement strand
TGGAGATGGTGCACCAACTTATGAGATTAGTGTAGACCCACCTCCATGTGGAATGACCAATCCGATTTTTACAGGTGTAACTTCCGGTGAAACCGTAACGATAACTGGTCTACTAGCAGGAGCTCATGCCATAACAGTAGAGGATGTTAACAACTGTACGGATGTATATAACAACATTACTTTAGAGCCAGCTTTATTAGAAGTATCCATCGCCTCCACCGATCCGAGTTGTGTTGGATGTAGCGATGGAGTTATTAGTGCTATTGCAACTGGTGGAACATCCGTATACACTTATATTTGGAATGATATGGGAACCCAAACAACCGCAACAGCTACAACCCTACCCGAAGGAGCTTATTGTGTTGTTGTAACAGATGGAAATGGTTGTACTTATACAGCATGTGAAACGCTAACTGATCCTCCAACTTCTGTAAGAGATTTGAATGGCAAGGTAGCTTCTATTAAAGCCAACGGCAGAGACATCGTAATTAGATCTAACGGTGGTAAAGCAGAAGTTTACAACACTGCTGGACAGAAAGTATATTCGTCTACTTTAACAAGAGGAGAAAACAGATTTACATTGAATCAAAGAGGAATGTACATTGTACGTGTTTCTTCGGAAGGTAAATCAACTACAAGAAAAGTATTGCTGAATTAAAGCAGCTATTTTAACCCGTCGAGAATCAGTTTATTTCGGTGTCCACCGAGCATATAAACTGCTTTAACACGCGGAACTTTCTTACCATACATTGTGCGTTTATCTAGCTGTATTGATACAGCTAGATAATCGTATGATCTGGATTTAAGGCTTTCGGCAGATTTCCCTCTCAGCCATTTAAACAACAGCCTTTCAGCAAATTCGTTGTAGGTAACAAAGCCAATTTCGTCTGGCTCTTCATTGGCTTCTATTGCATCTTCGTAACCTCTTTTGTTGCCCCTATACAAGTTGAGTTTACCCAATGGGCCACTCCTCAAAAAATAATAGCCTCCCTTGTCGTAATCTACCGCATACAGGTTGTTTACATAGCCGTTGTACAGTTTAAAATCCAGGTATAGATATCTTGGAATGTTCTTGAAAATCTTAGTGAGCCGCAATCGGTTTTTGATGTTGCTCGAAAACCTAGAACTTGAATAATACTCGGTGTAAGTCCTGGTCATTTGCTGTAAAATAGGATTGAACCTCAACGCATCTCTCTTCTTCTCAATTCTTAAACGATTAATAGTAAAGAAAATGCACGCCTCTAGCATTTCCTTATTCGGATCAAAAACATCAAACTCCGCTTCGCCCAAACCCCCGTCGAAAAACGACGTTGTTGTATGTTCTTTGATGATTGAATTGACTTCTATACCAGACGAATCTACCTGTGAGAAATATTTAATTTGCCCAAATACCGAGAGTGATAGAAAACATATTTTGTTCATCCGCCAAAATAGGCGGAATCATAAAACCTTGCGAGGAACTGCACTTCAGGCTCGTATTTGCCGATATTTGGTCATGTTTTATCTTTATCTTAAATTTCATTGTGCGCTTTCTTTCATCCCTATGCATTTCTACGAGGTCTTTGTTCCAGCACTCTACAAAAATATTTGGAGGTAAATCACAAATAGATGAATGTAGTCGTTGGTTATTGTATTTATCATAAAACAGGATAATTACTTG
>JABSPQ010000305.1 GCA_013214205.1 Flavobacteriales bacterium | reverse complement strand
TTAGCTTCTTTTTTAGATTATTCTCTTTTCGTTGAGCTGATTTTAACTCTAAAAAACTCTCTTTTATTATAATTTCAAACACCTTTCCCATACCATAAATTTACACAAAATATAATGCCTTATGAAATTAAATTGGTATAAGCCCATTTCTTAAGTCTTCATTTAGCTCCCAACTGATACCAAGACGTCCGAAAAATTTACCTGACCCGTTCCCACCTAAACATGCTCCATAATTAATTCCGATAACATTACCGCTCTCATTTAACAATCCGCACCCAGAAGCCCCTTTAGTTGTACAACCGTAGTCCCATGGTTGATCGTCGCCATAAAAAGGAAGTAACCACATGGCCCGCCCTGTACCTTTAGCAAACTTGTTACCTCCGCAATAATCAAAAACTTGAAGCACAGGATCATCATCATAAGCAATTTGCTTTATTCTACCTTCTGCATGATGTATAATTGCAACATTACCAACAGTGGAAACGTCGTCCGTAACATCCCAACCTGCATAATAAAGATTGTTCTCTTTTGCGAAATCTAATGTAAGATCATCAAACCTTAGCAGCAACATATCTGTCTCTGCACCTCTCGCAATCTCAACTGCACCTATAACTTCAACTGAGTTTGCTACTTCTGCAGGACCATAAGAGCCACAATTTAAGTCTGTCAAAGTATTTTCCCAATTGAATACTATTCTTATATCTTCAGGGTCAAAACCTTCACTAAGCGTATGTGCAGCCGTAAGAACATATCCCCCGCCACTTCCATCATTACAAGTTGTATTTAATAGTGTAGCTGTAGCAGTACCGTCAGGATAATATATTTTCGCAGTCGCTCTTATCTGATTTTCATATGGATTAACATCCCCGTCCCAAGGCATTCCTTCTACACATCTTGCATCGTGGTTACATTCACTAGGATAAAATTGTGCAAATACACTTGTACTAAAGAAAACAGCTATCGCTATGCTTAATATTTTTTCATCTTTTTGATTGTTATATATACTTATTGCTTGGTTCTGACTTGCAGAGGATTGAAAATATATTAAACATTTGAATATACAAATACAAAAACGACGATATCTCACAGAATAGTTTAATAATCTGCAATATACCGTCGTATATTATTGAAGTATTTTCAGTAGAGACTGAAATACATCTAATTAATCTTGACCAATTTTTGAATTGAGCTTCCTTTAGATGTTGTCGTTTTTACCATGTAAGTACCATTTGGTAAGTTAGAAATATCGATTGCTTGATTATTGCTTGAAACTTGAAGATGCCCGGCTAAATTATAAACTTCAACGCTTTCAACTTTATCAGTTAAATTCACAGTGAAGCTTCCGTTAGTAGGATTAGGAAACAATTCCACTTTGCTCTTTTCCTCTTCAATAGAAGTTGAAAAATCTTCACTTATTCTAATTCGACTAATGCCCAACTCGTCTCTAGACCCTAATCCTTCAAAATCATCAAACGACCATTTCAAATAGATCACATCATTATTTGTTAATGATGTAGCAAATGAAGTGCTAAATTTTGTTGAATCCCATTCTGGAATAACGTCCGAAGCCTCTTGAGAGAAATAATCTAAATCGGGAACACTCGTGTATGATACATTATCTACCGAATAAGAAAACGAAATTGAGCTAGACCGATCTTCATCGTTATAAGAATAAATTTGATAAGCAACAGAGATCTCGTCGATGCTTGTGCCCGTTCCGTTCTCAACCTTTAAAATAATATCGCCAGGTGTCATATCGCTAGCTATTGATTGTACTCCTAAAGCAATAGCTGTACCAGTGCTAAAAGCGTAAACACCACCTGTAGTTACTCCTCCACTACTTGTACCTCTACCATAATCGTCGTTAGAACCATCATCCGAAAAGTTAAGATCGCCTGCGCTTAGGCCTAAAATAGACCAAGTATTAGAACTCAATTGACCTATTGACGGAGTAGTTGAAAAGCCAGATGCATCGAAATCACTAAAAGTAATGCTGTCGGTTTCGGCTAAATTATTAATTACAAATTGTGCTTGTGTTGTTGTCGTGGTACCAATGATAGTTGCTATCATTGCCCACTTTCTGAAATTAGAAAAATACATCATAATAAATTGTCATTTAAAAATTAATTATTAAGGAGCTGTAGCGGAATTTCTTACGGCGCGAATGTAAGCAAGAAATATTACAGATTTAAATCAATTGATTGATTCTTATTTATTGTTGAGCAACGACATGGTTTTTTCGGGACCAATAACCGTGAAACTTTTAATCATTTCGCAAGCTTGTTTTATTCTCTCTGGAAGTCCTTCAACTTGCTCCGAACTCCATTCGCCTAAAACGTACTCTACTTGTTTCCCTTTAGAAAACTCGTTGCCTACACCAAAACGCAATCGAGAATAACGATTTCCGCCAAGGATTTGGTCAATGCTTTTTAAACCATTGTGGCCACCATCACTTCCTTTGTCTCTCATTCTGAGCGAGCCAAAGGGTAGCGCGATGTCGTCTACCACAATTAACATTTTACTGGGATGAATTTTTTCTTTTTGAAGCCAATAATTTATGGCCTTCCCACTTAGATTCATGAACGTCGAAGGTTTGAGTAATACCAAGGTTCGGCCTTTAAACTTCACCTTGGCTATACTACCAAGTTTTTCTACCTCAAAATCATCTTTAGGGTCTTTAACTAGCGCATCAAGCACCTTAAATCCAACGTTGTGTCTGGTTTCGAGGTATTCGTTCCCAATATTCCCCAGACCAACAATTAGATATTTCACTTTGCGCTATGCTGTAATGTTAGCTGCTAGCTTACTCCGCTGCTGGTGCGTCGCCTTCTGCTGCTGGTGCATCTCCACCTTCAGCTCCTTCACCGCCTTCTGCTGCTTCGCCATCTTCACCATCTTCACCTTCTTCACCTTCTTCAGACTCAACAACAAGAGCTCTCGCAGTTTTAATAGCAACAATTACACGGTTTGGTGGATCTAAAAATTCAAGACCATCAATTACGATGTCTTCAACTTTAATTGAACCGCCAATTTTAAGTTCTTTTACATCGATATCGATATAATCAGGGAATGCAGTGTGTAAACCTAAAGTTCTAAGTCTTTTTAACTTAAATCTTCTTTTACCACCAGCTAATACACCTTTAGAAATACCGTTTAATCTAACTGGTAAATCAACTTTTACAGCAACGTCATCAAATAATTGGATGAAATCTGCATGTATAACTCTATCGGTTACCGGGTGAAACTGTATATCTTGCATTACAGCTTTCACTTTTTTTCCATCGATATCAATATCTACTGAAAAAACTTCTGGAGTATATACGATCTTTCTAAAATCTTTCTCTTGCATAGTAAAGTGCATTACTTCTTTACCACCGTACAATACGCAAGGCACTTTATTTTCACGTCTTAATAACTTGGAATACTTTGTTCCAATTTCTGTTCTTGCCGCTGCACTTACCTCTAATGTTCTCATTATATATTGATTTAATTATACTACAAAGTGTGAGCTTATTGATTCAAGGTTTACTACGTTATTTATCACCTTAGCAAATAAATCGCTCACGGATAGCACCTTAATTTTACTACATTCTTTTTTCAATGGGATGGTATCTGTAACTACCAATTCTGTAATTCTCGACGCCTCTATTCTTTCATACGCTTGACCCGAAAGAACTCCATGTGTACACAGCGCTCTAACAGATTTTGCTCCTTTGTCAAAAATAACATCTACAGCTTTCATTAATGTTCCGGCTGTATCAACCATATCATCAACCAAAACAACGTCCTTACCCTCAACATCTCCAATTAACATTAAGTCTTGAACCTGATTGGCCACTTTTCTTTCTTTATATCCTACTGCTAAACCAGCACCTAAATATTTTGCGTAAACGTTGGCTCTTTTTGTGCCACCTGTATCAGGAGCAGCCAATACTAAGTTTTCTTTAGGAATATTTAAACTCTCTAAATAAGGGATAAATAAAGTAGACGCATACAAGTGATCCACAGGAACTTCAAAAAATCCTTGAATTTGATCAGCATGTAAATCCATGGTAATTAATCTAGTCATGCCTGCTGTTTGAAGCAAGTTGGCAATCAACTTAGAAGTAATCCCTACTCTAGATTTATCCTTTCTGTCTTGTCGTGCGTAGCCCAAATAAGGAACTACAGCAATAATTTCTTTGGCAGATGCTCTTTTCGCAGCATCAATAAGCATTAAAAGCTCAAAAATATTTTCGTGAGGTGGTGGTGTTGATTGAATAATGAACACATGAGCCCCTCTTATCGTCTCTTCATACGACGGCTGAAATTCTCCATCGCTAAAACTGAAGATAGACACATCGCCTAGCTTACTACCATACCCTTTGGCAATACTGCCTGCTAAGTCTTTGGTAGCACGTCCAGGAAAAAATTTTACTATCGTATCCATTAAAGTCTGTTTATCCCTCTTTTACGCTAAATAAAAAATGGGCTGCAAAGCTAATAAAATCCACCTATTTAACCAACATTATAAGATGTTACAATTTGTCTTTTTCTTTTGTAAACATTTTTCTACTTTCGTACCCGCAATTTACGCATGTAAATTAACATGCCCAGGTGGCGGAATTGGTAGACGCGCTGGTCTCAAACACCAGTGGGGCAACCCGTGCCGGTTCGATCCCGGCCCTGGGCACTAAATAGAGAGAGTGTGATTCGCAATGTGCAATCACGCCTTTCTATTTTAAATTACTAACCGTTTTTGTACTAAGTTTCTTTTTGAGAGTATAAAAAATGACCGAATTAAAGTTTCAAAACAAGTTAAAACAGGAAAGGTATGACAAAGCATATCTTAGATTGGCATTGGAATGGGGCAAACTTTCTCATTGTACAAGAAAACAAGTAGGCGCAATTATCGTTAAGGACGGAATGATTATTTCCGACGGTTACAATGGGACTCCTAGCGGGTTTGATAATTGTTGTGAGAATGATGCTGGCGACACCCACTGGTATGTGCTTCATGCAGAAGCTAACGCCATTATGAAAGTGTCTAAATCGACGAACAATTCTCAGGGCAGTACGTTATATCTGACTTTATCGCCCTGTAGAGAGTGCAGCAAATTAATTCTGCAAGCAGGTATTAAAAGAGTAGTATTTTGCAGTTCCTACAAAGATAATTCGGGAATTGCTTTTTTAGAGCAATCGGCAATAGAGGTAGATCAAATTGAGGTGATATAATCTTTTGCTATTAAACTTGAAATATATTAACTGTGTCGAATAGGACAATTTACTTCCCAATATTTCTTTCACTTGCCTTTATAATGGGCTGGTTTCTACACGATGTACTCAATTTTGAAAATGAAAGTCCTGTTACTTTCTTTTCTCAACCCAATAATGGTGACGGGCTCCGAAAATTAAATAAAATTTTAGGCTATATAGAGAAAGATTATGTTGATACAGTTGATATGGCAGAACTTTCTGACATAGCAATTAATTCTGTGCTTGAAGAATTAGATCCTCATTCTTCCTATATCAATGCCAATAGGTTTAAGTCGATGGACGAATCGCTTAAAGGTAATTATGAGGGCATCGGAATTGAATTCAATATTCTTAACGATACTATTTTAGTGATTTGGCCAATAACTGGTGGTCCTTCCGAAATGTTGGGATTACTAGCTGGCGATAGAATTATAGAAATAGATACTCAGCTTGTGGCAGGTACTGGAATTACCAGTAAAGATGTTGTTGCGAAATTAAAGGGAGAAAGCGGTACTAAGGTTCAAATTGGAATTAAGCGCAAGGGTGTAGACGATTTGTTAATATTTGATATTACAAGAAAAAGGATTCCACTTAATAGTGTAGAAATTAGTTATATGATCAATGAAAACACTGGTTATATAAAAGTTTCTAAATTTTCTGCAACAACTTACAAAGAGGTAACTGAGGCAATTGAAAATCTGAGTAAAAATGATCTCGCCAATTTAATTTTCGACTTAAGGGGTAACGGTGGTGGGTACTTGGATGCGGCTATTAATATTTCCGATGAGTTTTTACCTCAGGATTATCTGATCGTGAGTACCAAGGGTCGTTCGAGAGCTGAAAATAAATTTTATGCGCGAAGGCCAGCTTCTTTTACAGGTAAAGAGTTAATTATTTTAATTGATGAAGGCTCTGCTTCAGCCAGCGAAATTGTTACTGGTGCTGTTCAAGATAACGATGTAGGACTCATAGTTGGGAGAAGGTCTTTTGGAAAAGGCTTGGTGAACGAACAACATAAATTATTTGATGGTTCTGTAGTTCGGCTTACCACGCAACGTTATTATTCTCCTTCTGGAAGATGTATTCAAAAGCCTTATGGAGAAGGAAACGAAAAATATTACGAGGATTATCACAACAGGTATAAGAATGGCGAATTAATGAATCAAGACAGTATTGATTTCCCCGATTCATTAATTTATGAAACACGAGGTGGACGAGTTGTATATGGTGGCGGTGGCATTATGCCAGATATTTATGTTCCGCTTGATACTACTAAGGTCAACAACAGCTACGTAAACTATGTAATGTATTCTGGCTTGGTAATTAGATATGCTTTTCAAATTATTGACAAGGACCGCGCAAAAATTATGGAGCAATACGATCTACAATCCTTTATTGATGATTACAAAATTTCGGACGAGATTTTTAAAGGCTTTAAAGAGTTTATTATAGAAAACGATGGGCCCGAATCAAAGGATGGCGACGAGGTGCTTTACCCCTATCTTAAAACCTATATAAAGGCAAATATTGGCAGAAACCTGTGGAGCAGTGCAGCATATTATCCGGTGGTTCATTCAATTGATGACATCCTTTTAAAAGCATTGGAGACAGTAGAAAAATAAGTGGTTAGTTGACTACTATTTTTCCCTATATTTATCACCCTTTTAACAATTAAAAACTTATTATTATGGCTTTTGAATTACCCGAGTTGCCTTATGCACATGATGCATTGGAGCCACACATTGACAAACAAACCATGGAAATTCATCATGGTAAACACCACAACGCATACACGACTAATTTAAATGGTGCTATTGCAGGAACTGATTTAGAAGGAAAAACTATAGAAGAAATTCTTGGTGGAATATCTAAACATTCTGGTGCTGTTAGAAATAATGGTGGTGGATTTTACAATCACTCTTTATTTTGGTCTATTCTTTCACCTAACGGTGGCGGCGAGCCAACTGGCGCTTTAGGCGATGCTATCACTAGTACATTCGGTTATTTTGATGCTTTTAAAGAGAAGTTTGCTGCTGCTGGCGCAACTAGATTTGGTTCTGGATGGGCTTGGTTATGCGTAAATGCTGACGGTAGTCTTTGTGTTTGCTCTAGCCCAAACCAAGATAATCCTTTAATGGATATCGCAGAATGCCCTGGTACACCTATCTTAGGATTGGATGTTTGGGAACATGCTTATTATTTGAATTATCAGAACAGAAGACCTGATTACATTGCTGCATTTTGGAATGTAGTTAATTGGGAAGAAGTTTCTAGAAGATTTGAAGCGGCGAAATAATCGCAATTACTTTTTTAAAAGGATACCTCTGAGCTTAGCTTGGGGGTATTTTTTTTGCTACTCCTACCTTCTAGTTATAAACTTGAAGGTGCGTCTTTAAATGCCAGATGTTAAGTAAGAATAAATTTACTTTTCGATCTCTTCTTTGTACAAGTTCATTCCTCGCGATTTATAATTTTGCAATGCGCTGGGATGATCTAAGGAACAGGTATGAACCCAAACCCTTTTTGTTCCTTTTAATGCCCAGGCGGTCTCTATAGTATGAGTTAACAAGTAACCTCCAAAGCCTTTTCCTATAAAGGGTGCTGCCAAACCGAAGTATTCTATTTGAACATCACCATTTTCTTGTAGCAACAGTTCGTAATAGCCAGCTGGAGAACCTTTAAAATAAGCCACCCAAGTTTTCATGCCTATATTTTGTGTGTAGGTTTCCCATTCATCATCCGACCATGAAAGCTTATCGGTCCATTCCCATGCTTTACCCACAAGTATATAGAGAAACTTATTGAACTCGAATTGAGGAATTGTTGATTGAATAATTTCTAAATCTCCTATTACTGGCTTACTTTTTAACTGAGAGGGAGATGTCATCTCCAAATAATATGTTGTTGTGCTCATATTAAGTTAGTTGATTTACTTATTCTCAATGGTTAACAATTAAAGTTTATGGGAAGAACACGCCGCGAGCCCTATCAGAAGGAGAAAATTACGAAAGCCCTACTCTACCGTAACAGACTTAGCCAAGTTACGTGGCTGATCCACATTACAGCCTCTTTTAAGAGCTATGTGGTAAGACAACAATTGTAACGGAACAACAGATACCATAGGGATAAACATTTCATCAACCTCAGGAATTTCGATCACATAATCAGCCATCTCGCTAACTATTTTGTCTCCTTTTGTAACAAGTGCAATTAGTTTGCCACCTCTTGCTTTAACCTCTTGAATGTTACTAACCGTTTTTTCGTAATTGCCCATTTTAGTAGCAATTACCACAACTGGCATTTCTGCATCAATCAATGCAATAGGTCCGTGCTTCATTTCTGCTGCTGGATATCCTTCTGCGTGGATGTACGAAATCTCTTTTAATTTTAATGCTCCTTCTAATGCTACTGGAAAATTAAGTCCTCTGCCCAAATACAAAAAGTTGCTAGCATCTTTAAAAACTTCTGCAATCTCTTCAATTACATCATTCGTTTTTAATACCTCCTCAACCTTTTTAGGAATGCCTTTTATTTCGGTAAGCAACTGATTAAACCTAGCTTTTGGAATGTGGCCTCTCATCTTGCCAATTTCCATAGCCATTAATGTAAGTATCGTTACTTGAGCCGTAAAAGCTTTGGTTGATGCTACACCTATTTCAGGCCCTGCATGAGTATAAGATCCTCCATGTGTTTCTCGCGCAATCGAAGAACCAACAACGTTGCAAATACCAAGGATTGTTGCTCCTTTAGCCTTTGCCAATTTAATCGCCGCTAATGTATCTGCGGTTTCTCCCGATTGTGAAATTGCGATTACAATATCGTCTTCATTAATTACAGGATTTCTATACCTAAATTCAGAAGCATATTCCACTTCCACCGGTATTCTTGCTAACTCTTCAAACAGATATTCTCCAACCAAGCCTCCATGCCATGATGTACCGCAACCAACAATAATGATCCTTTTAGCTTTCATGAACTTTTGCTCAAAATCAGTTATTCCACCAAGCTGAACCGTACCTCTAGAAATACTTGCACGACCTCTCATACTGTCTCTAATAGACCGAGGTTGCTCATATATTTCCTTCAGCATAAAGTGAGGATAACCACCTTTTTCTAATTCCTCTAATTGAAATTCGAGTTCTTGAACATAAGGAATTACTTCCTTGTTCTTAAAATTTTTTATTTTGAGTTCGCCATGCCTAGGAACCACAGCTATATCTCCATCTTCTAAATAAACAACGTTCCGAGTGTACTCAACAATTGGAGTGGCATCTGAGGCGATATAAAATTCATTTTCTCCAATTCCAATTACAAGCGGGCTGCTTTTTTTAGCAACTACCAACGTATCTGGATCATTTTTAGAAAGAATTACAATTGCATAAGCTCCAACAACTTGTGTAAGTGCTATCCTTACCGCTTCTTCTAAATCAACTTTTTCCGAATCTTTAACATCTTGAATAAGGTGAATTAGAACTTCCGTATCGGTGTCGCTTTTAAAAACATGGCCACGTTTTTCAAGTTCTTTCTTAAGAGTTAAGTAGTTTTCAATGATTCCATTATGAATAATGGATAATTCGTTGTTGTCAATTGCGTGAGGATGCGCATTGGCATCGTTAGGCTCTCCGTGCGTTGCCCAACGTGTATGACCGATACCAACAGACCCTTTGGTGTTTTTCTCGCCAATATGATTCTCTAAATCAACAACACGACCTTTGCATTTATACAAGTTTACATCTCCATTTAACAATGCTACACCAGCACTATCATATCCTCGATATTCCAGACGCTTTAATCCTATAATTAAAATAGGAAATGCCTCCTTGCCGCCTATATAAGCTACTATTCCGCACATAAACTATGGTGTTGTATAAGTAATAATTATCCTTGATCTATCATCAAGACCTTGGCTAAACCCATTTAAAACTACTCTATTTGCCGATTCATCAACATCATTTACCGTAATTAATATACCATTATCTTCAATATCGCCATTTGCAACCTTCTCAACATATTCTCTAATATCAAATTGATACGATCCTGTTGTGCCTCCAGTATTTTGTTTAGATTCTATAGAAAGTAGTTCTCCACTAACGTATTGCGACGATGCACCTAGTACTCCATCGCTATTCAACTCAAAACCTATTAATGTGGAGGGCGGCTCATATCCTTCACTATATATAGAATTTACTTGAAAATCTATAATTGCTTTATTAATTGCCGACGTTGCCGAATCTTGAAAACTAATCTTGTTATCCAATCTTACTATTACTTCGGTTCCTTCCAAAGCTTGAAGATAAAGCAAATCGTTGGTTACTAAAGTGTTGGTAAAATCAATGTAGCCATCAAAATCATGACTTATTATATTAAACCTATGTGATTGGTTCCTTGATTCTAAATCAAATTTTACCGTGCCTTCAGTAGTTGTGTAATAAATTGCTAAGCTGGAATTCTCATCTTGGAAGTTCATATATTGAATTGAACCATGACCTGATATTTGTCCCGTATTATTAGAACGAATGTACAGACCTTTTAATACTCCTTTTAGTTGTTCATTTGTAGGAAGATCTCCAAACGAAACCATTTCATCAAATAATCTTTTACCAAAAGCAGAATCTAAACGAATCCTAATTTCACTAGTCGTGGGATCTGGAACAATAGAAATTGCCCCTAACAATTTAGTATCGTCAAAATGATCCGAAATATCAACGTCGGATTTATAAGTGATATCCTCAACCTCTACCTCATATTTAAAAACCTCGATTGTTTGTTTGTCTAAAACTGAATCATTCTTTGAACCATAGAAATTATTATCGAAGTACTGAATTACAACTACAATTGAATCAAACGTCCCTTCCAAGGCATTATCTGCTCCAATAGGCTCATCACTAGAAAGCTGAAAACTAGTTACAAAAGATGCTTCAACATAACCGAAAACAGGATCTAAATAACTGCCCAATAAGTCAACCTCGTCACCATTGGTACTCACTGGCAACATTGGCGCTGTAAAAGCTAAGGGAATTAATGTGTCGGAATACCCTGCTCCGGGCTTAGAGTTTGCATCAATAACACCTCCACCAACAGAAGCAGGTTCATCTACCTTGCAAGCTGATACCAATAACGAAATTGACAATACCAGCGCTAATAATTTTCTCATTTAACCTCAATAATAGTGTTTTCAATTGCAAAACTTTGTTTGCAGAAAGATGTTAAACGTAATAGATTGTAAGAAAATTATCTAGAAATTATGATAATACTTCTTCCGAAGCCATAACTTGATCGTAGAACTCAGAATAAGCATCAATATAATCGTCTCCAGGATGATCCAAAACTAGCTTACCGCTAGACGCGATAAATTTATCTAATTCAGCTCCTAGTTTGTTAGACCCTTTGATTACCGCGTCAGACATGGCTATTCCAATCTTATTCAAGTTTTCAAAAGAAGGATCTTTCACCAATTCTAAATCGCCTAATTCAACTTCTTCTACCAATGCTTTTTCAGCAAATTTGCTGTTTAATGAACCTTCAAATCCATTATCGTAAGCAGAATAAACCACTTTTGAATTAGCAAAAATAGGATCGTCTTTATATACTTTCTTAATGTATAAAGGCAACAATGCAGTCATCCAACCTTGACAGTGAATAACATCTGGAGCCCACCCCAGTTTTCTTATAGACTCGGCTACGCCTCTACAAAAGAAGATTGCTCTTTCGTCGTTGTCTTTAAAGAATTTATCTTTTGCATCGTGCAAAATAAATTTCCTTTGGAAATAGTCTTCACTATCAATAAAATAGACCTGAATTCTCTCTGGTTGTATAGAGGCTACTTTAATTATTAACGGATGATCCATGTCATCTATAATAATATTCATTCCAGATAATCTAATAACTTCATGAAGTTGGTGTCTCCTTTCGTTGATACAACCATATCTTGGCATGAAGATTCTGATTTCTTTACCCTTCTTTTTAATTCCTTGCGGAAGGTTTCTCGCAATATCAGAAATGTCAGATTGTGCTACATATGGAGAAATCTCCTGCGACACAAACAATACTTTAGGCTTGTCCATAATATTCGTATGAAATTTAGTATTCAAAGATACTAAAAATTAGGCACTTTTTCAATAAATCCAGTAGCTTTGTTGCAACATGGCTTTAAGAATTTAACGTGTTATATCAAGCATTTGCCTTAAAGAAACCAATATTACAGAGCCAAATGTTCCATTAAGATGAATATTGTTAAACACAAATCTGAAATTGTTGATCTTCTCCAAGAATTAAAATCTAAGGGGAAAACCATTGGCTTCGTACCAACCATGGGAGCTTTACACAGAGGACATTACGAACTTTTCAGGCAAGCAAAAAAAGAAAATGATTTTCTTATTTGTTCCATATTTATTAATCCAACCCAGTTTTCCGACGCTGTCGAAATTGATAATTATCCCAAAACTTTAGACCAAGATATTGCGCTTTTAAATAAAGTTAAATGTGATTTTTTGTTTATTCCGGAGCAAAAAGATTTATACTCAGAGCAAAATATTATTGAAAAAAGCGATTTAATTGACTTAAATGGACTCGATTTAACCCTCGAAGGCGAAGTTCGACCTGATCATTTTAAGGGTGTTGTGTTTATTGTTAAAACGTTTTTTGACATTATTAATGCTGATAGAGCCTATTTTGGCAAAAAGGATTTCCAGCAATTGGTTATTATTAAGCATATGGTTAACGAGCTTAATCTAAATGTACAAGTAATAGGTTGCGAAACGGTACGAAACGAGAATGGATTAGCCTTAAGTTCGAGAAATGCAAAACTAGCTGAAGAAGAAATCATTGAAGCTTCTTTTATATATATGGTATTAAAGGAATGTAAACAGAAATTAAAATCGTTGACAGTTGAGGCGTCAAGTAGTTGGGTTTTAGATCAATTTAAAAATCATGCTAGCTTAACTTGCGAATATTTCAAAATCGTGGATTCCCGTACATTGCAACCAGTTACATCTTTACACGAGAACAAGTCGGTTGTTGGTTGTATTGCTGTGAAAATTAACAACGTTAGGTTAATTGATAATCTGGTTTTGTCTGACTAACTTTACACCTCTATTAAACAAGTAAATTGAATTCAAACATAAAAACACTCATCAAGTTTACTGTCTCTCTCTCTGTGGGGGTAGGCATTTTATGGATGATATTCAAAGATGTACCGCTTGACGAGCAACTGGAAGCTTTTGCCAATGTAAATTATACTTGGATTGCACTTTCCTTGTGTATTGCAATCGCCAGTCATTGGAGCAGAGCACTGAGATGGAATCTATTATTGAAATCACTTGGTCACTCTCCTAAAACCTCTACTACTTTTTATGCCGTAATGGTTGGGTATTTAGTCAACATTGCCATACCAAGAGCGGGGGAAGTAACAAGGTGCGGCATCTTGAGCCAACAGGAAAAGATTCCACTTAAAGTAGTAATAGGTACAGTAATTATTGAAAGAGGGTTCGACCTTATGTGTTTGATCCTATTGTTGATCTTCATGGTAATTGTTCAATACGATTTGTTATATGGATATGTCACCAACCTTTTCATGGAGAATTTAATATCTCCGACATACAATACGTTGTCCCAAAACTCTACCGTTTTAGCCATTACTATCGGGGTACTGCTCTTGATGATAGTTGGTGCGTTGGTTCTATTTCTAACCATGAGAAATAATCCAAAGTGGCTAAGCAAAAAAGAAACGATTAAAGAAATGATAGAAGGTTTTAAAAGTGGCCTTCTCTCTATTCTTAAAATGGAAAACAAAGGAGCATTTTTTATGCACACTTTTTTTATCTGGTTCGGTTACTTTTCAATGGTGTACGTCTGTTTCTTTGCAATGACGGAAACGTCAATTCTGGATTGGCTGGATGGCATTATTGTTTTAGCCTTGGGAAGTTTTGGAATGGTGTTCCCAACTCCTGGTGGAATGGGTGCATATCAATTTATTGTTAGCAGCATCCTTATTGACTTATTTGGTATTTCAGAAAAACCTGCAGGAACTTTTGCCCAAGTCGTTTGGTTCTCACAAACATTCATGGTAATTGTCGTTGGCTCTCTTGCATATTTAAGGCTCACCATCTTAAGAAAAGCAAAGGAGGAAGATGGCGAAAAGTAAAACCACTTTTTTTTGCCAAAGCTGCGGAACAGAATCTCCCAAATGGGTGGGCAAATGCCCAGGTTGTAACGAGTGGAATACTTTTGTTGGAGAGTTGGTTCAAAAAACAACAGCTTCTTCACCAGCACCAATATTCAATCAAAAAAGCAATCAAAAAAACACAGCTCAATCTATTCAAGAGATTGTTATTACTGGTGAATCAAGAATCATTTTAAAAGATCTTGAACTCAACCGTGTTTTAGGTGGCGGACTTGTTGAAGGTTCTGTAGTACTCTTTGGTGGCGAACCAGGAATTGGCAAGTCTACATTGTTGCTTCAAATAGCATTACAGAACGCTCAGAGCAAAATACTTTACGTTTCGGGAGAAGAGAGTGAACAACAAATAAAGATGCGCGCAGAACGCGTAGGTTACGAAAATGCCAATTGCTATATTTTATGTGAAACTTCTTTAGAAAATATCTTTAAGCAAATAGAAAAAATTGATCCGGATATTTTAATTATTGATTCTATTCAAACTACTCACTCCTCCATACTCGAAGCTTCTTCTGGAAGCATCTCTCAGATTCGTGCTTGTGCAATGGAACTTTTAAGGTATGCTAAGATGAGTGGTACACCTGTTTTTTTAATTGGTCACATTACAAAAGACGGCAACATTGCTGGCCCCAAGATTTTGGAACACATGGTTGATACTGTTCTGCATTTTGAAGGCGATCAAAATCACATTTATCGTTTACTGCGAACAACTAAAAACAGATTCGGTTCAACGAACGAATTGGGTATTTACGAAATGGTTTCCACAGGTTTAAAGCAAGTAACCGATCCTTCTCGGATGTTGCTAACGGAAAGAGAGGAAGCTGTAAGTGGAAGTTCTATTTCTGTTACTATTGAGGGCATGCGACCTTTATTGATAGAAACACAAGCACTTGTTAGTGCAAGTGCCTATAGTTCGCCGCAACGGTCATCGAATGGCTTCGATCAAAGACGACTGAATATGCTGCTGGCTGTTCTCGAAAAAAGCTGTGGTTTTAAAATGGGTCATCAAGATGTATTCCTAAATATTACTGGTGGTATTACGGTTCACGATCCAGCAATAGATTTAGGTGTTGTTTGCTCATTGCTATCATCGGCGGAAAATGTATCGTTGCCACCTAAGATTTGTTTTGCTGCAGAAATTGGCCTTTCCGGAGAAGTGAGACCAGTGAACAGAGTTAACTTACGAATTCTTGAAGCAGGTAAGTTAGGCTTCAAAAGGATTTACATCTCCAAATACAATCAAACTGATATCTCTCCTTCCGATTTGAAGATTGAAATAGTAGAAGTAGACAAAATTCAAACGGTCTACAACTCTATTCTAACTATGTCCTAGTTATTTTCAAGAATCTCGAACAGTTCATCTAACCTTGGGGTTAAAATAATTTCGGTTCTTCTATTTTTCGTTCGGGCTTCTGGTGTATCAGCTATATCTAATGGCAAAAACTCTCCCCTTCCTGCTGGCGTTAACCTTTTCGCATCAATTCCACTATCCGTCAATAAAATTTTAACTATAGATGTAGCTCTCAACACGCTTAAATCCCAATTGTCTTTAATTTTCCCCTTTCCACTAAGCGGAACATCATCTGTATGCCCTTCAATAAGTACATTAACGTCCTTGTTGTTTCCAAGCACCTCGGCCAACTTCTTTAATGCGTCTACTCCTTTTGGGTCTACATTCACACTTCCCGATGCAAAAAGCAAGCTCTCATCTAAAGACACATACACTTTCCCATTTTTTTCGGTGATGGTAAGTCCGTTATTCTCAAAACCCAAAAGCGCTTTAGATACTTTATCCTTTAAAGCATTCACAATTGAATCTTTGCTATTCAATATTTTTTGCAGTTCGATAACTTTAGCCTCACGCTCTTCCAAATCCATTTTAGTTTTTTCTAAAGCGATCTTTTTACTATCTAAATCGCGTTCTAAAACTTTTAATTTATCCTCTTGGGCTTGTAAATTTCTTTCTTTGCCATCTAGCTCATCCAACAACATTCTGTTTTCTCGCTTATCTCCTGCTAGCAGATCTGCATTTTTATCAATTACGTTTTCGTAGGATAGGTTAACCTTATTGTATTGGCTCTGCAACTCTCTATATGCCATTCCACTTTTGGTGGTATCGTTTTGCATTTTGACAATTTTCTTTTTTTGCTTATTAATTGTTGCCTGCTGTTCGTTGTTAGACGATTCAAGTTCTTCTTTGATTGCCTTTAAAGCACTCATTTCTTGCTTAGCATTATCGGAGTTCGTCTTTAACTCTTCATATTTTTTCACAGGGATACAGCCAGTGGTTAGCGAAATTAGAACAGCTGCAAACAGAACAATTTTGGTTATTGTATTCATTATGTATTTACTCGTAACGTTGTAATTTTTTCCTTTATCAAAAAACAAAGGTAGTAACAATTTCAGAGTGACGACGTTTATTTATTTAAACGCATTGATATGAGCAAACTAAATACCTTCTGGATTACAGATAAACATGTTGATTTTGAATATAAAAAATATCAATTGCTCAGTTATTTCCAATCTGTTGAAAAATATTTTCTACTAAATAAATTGTTTCCCCCTTTCACAGAATTAATTAACCACTACAAGAGGCTTACTTCATTAAAAAATATGAAGGCAGCGTTAAATCATCAATTTCCAAAAGAACTTATTGAAGTTGATTTAAAAAACTTTCAACTCAATTATCAAGAGATGTTTAATGATTGTGAAATGATTAAAGAAATAGACAAAATCATTAATTTTTCTCTTCCAAAATTCGAAGAATACATAAGGGAAGGCGAAAAGTTATATGAATTCTTTGAGCAGCATATCGAAATATCTCCAGTTGGTGTTATACCACTTTACTTAAAAGAAGGCTACCTCTTTTTACAAGATGATTCGAAGAATTCGACGAAAGTATATGAATATAAGATTACACTTTACGAAGGTTCGGAAGTTGAGTACAAAGGAATTCGAACGAATTTTATTTCTTGGTATTCAAATACGATAAGTAACACTTCAGGAAATATTAAATCGAAATTGATTAAATATCGAGTTAAACTACCTAACCCTGCAATTTACTTGGCAAAAACATCGATTGCGATTCCGGAAACAGAAACATTTTTGCCTATTGCAAAACAGGCATTGGTAAAATATATTTCTACGGATTCAGATTTGAAACAAGGAACTATTTAGTACCAATGTTTGGATCGAAGTATACCTGGCTGAAATCTCTTTCTTCCATAGGATTAGCATCGAAGTTAGATACCTTTTGCTGAAGCAATCTATAGTTTTCACCATAATAAATTGGCAATATAGCCGCATCATCTATAGCAACTTGATCTGCTTGCAAGTATAGGTCGAATCTTTTCTTTTGATCTAGCTCATGAATAGCCATTTCGTAAAGGGAATCGAAAGCTGCACTTACGTATCTACTTCTATTTGTATAAGAAACTTCATCCATTGTTTCAGGAACGAGTTTACCATATAATAAGATCAAGAAGTTTTCTGGACTAGGGTAATCTGCTTCCCAGTGATCTCTAAAGAACAATGATTTCCCAGATATGTAATCCTCTATCTGTTGTGCTCGCGGCATTACATGAACATCAACATTGATTCCTAAATTATCCGTTAACATTTGCTGAATTACTTGAGCAACTTTTACGTGATCCTGTCCACCGCTATTAATATCTATAGTAATGTTAGGAAATGTCTTTCCTCCCTTACCATATCCTGCTTCAGCCATTAAGCTTTGCGCTTTTTCAGCATCAAAGCTATATCCTTGTAACGATTTGTGGTTGTATTGTAAAAAAGATGAAGGCACAATTCCATTATGTGCAGGAATACCGTCGCCTTGTAAAGTAAAGTCAACTATTTTATCCTTATCAATTGCATAATTAAAAGCCTGTCTTACCCTTTTGTCATGAAACACTTCAATTGGGTGCATGTGTTGAAACGAATAGAACTCAACAGTAAGTGCCGGGTGAATTTGGAGATGAACACCAACTTCGTTGTCTTTAGCATCCGAAAATTTATCTAAGATTTGATTAACGTACTCATTAGGTAAATTGTAAACCAAATCTAAATTACCTTTTCTAAACTCTAACAATTCTGTTTCCTTAGCAGGAATAAACGAAACCTGAATAGCGTCTAAGTAAGGTAAGCTATTACCATACTCATCTACACCCCAATAAGAATCGTTTCTAACTAAAATTACAGATTCGCCGTCTTTAACCGATTTCAATTTAAATGGACCAGTTCCAACTGCTTTTTCACGCATTCCAGCACCGCCATACATATCGTAGGCTTCTTTTGGCCAAACCCAGCAATACGACATCGTTAGAATGTTTAAGAAATCGCCAAACTCATAATTTAATTCAATTTCTAATGTGTAATCGTCGATTACCTTAATCCCAGAAACACCTCCTTCGAGTGGAGTACCCGCTTCGGTAGATGCATAATATTCATTTGCACCAGCTACTTTATCCTTAAAACTGTATAAAAACCCTTGGTTAAGAACGTCTGCAGTACAAAGCATGTCGAAACAATACTTAAAATCTTTGGCAGTCATTTCTCTACCCTTACCTCCATCAAAACAAACATCATCGTGAAAATTGACGCCTTCTTTTAAATGGAACGTATATGTTTTTCTTGCTTCATCGTACTCATAACGTTCAGCAAGTTCGTTCTTGATTGTCAAGTGTACTTGATCTAAATCCACTAAGCCTTCATAAACCTGATCGGCAATTCTCCAGCCTGGAGCCAACGTACAGAACAACGGGAAGAAGCTCTTGTAATTTTCAACTTCATTATAACGGAATACACCGCCATAATAAACGCCACCTTTGGCCTGTGTTCCCTCGCTAGTAGTATCTCGATCGGTTTTACATGCGCTTACCAACAGTACAGCACAAAGACCAAGAATTTTGAGATTTTTCAGCATGAATAAATTCAATTTGTTTTATGAATCTGCAAATATATGTATTGACGGACACAAAAACGGTGTTTCAACCAACTTTCTGCATTCCGATACCCCACGTGAAACTATGAAAGGTATTGGTAGGATTTATCTATTTTCATACTTTGAAAAATGAAGCTCTTGAACCCTCATCTTATAACGCTCAACATATCTGTGTTTTACGCGTTATCAGTGTCGTCTTAAAAAAATAACTGCTTGAAACCAATCTCGTATTTTTTGCTGTTTCTCGGGCTTTTTTTGTCGAACACAATAAATGCACAAGAATTAAATAATTGGCGTCAAAACTCGTACATAGTTGAAAATGACACGATAAAACTAGATTCGTTGAGTTTAATTCCTGGTTCTGTATTAATTTATAGTGCATCTGGAGTTCGCTTAAACGACTCGTTATACACCATTAATTATGGTAAATCGTTATTTATTTTGAAGTCAGTTGAATCATCAAAAAAAATAATTGGTGATAAAATCCGTGCAGAATTTCGTGTCTTTCCACTCGATTTTGGAAAAAAATATGCCCATAAAAATATAAATGTGTTGGAACCGTCGGACAAAGGCATGTATAACCCTTTTATGTACACCCATCAGCAAAAGAAAAATGAGATCTTTTTAAATGATGGTTTAAATAAATCTGGTAGTATATCTAGAGGAGTTACAATTGGTAATAATCAAGATTTATCGGTTAATTCCAATTTAGACCTTCAAATTGCTGGCAAGCTAAATGACCGTGTAAGCATCCTCGCGGCCATCACAGATCGCAATATCCCGATACAACCAGATGGAACTACTGTTCAAATTCAGGAGTTTGACAGGGCTTACATTCAAATTTACGACGACAAATCTAAACTTACAGTTGGAGATTTTAGAATTGAAGAGAAAACAGATCATTTTATGACTTTCCTTAAAAAAGCAAGGGGGGGACTTTTCGAAACGACAACAGCTGGCGATAAGGTTTTCAAAAAAGATTCGAAAGGCATTTACACAACAAGGTTATCGGGCGCTATTTCTAAAGGCAAGTTTTCAAGATATACTGTTCAAGGAAGAGAAGGAATTCAAGGTCCATACAAATTGGGTGGTTCCAACAACGAAAGATTCATTGTGGTGCTTTCGGGAACAGAAAGGGTATTTGTTGATGGCGTATTACTGAAAAGAGGTCAAGATCACGACTACATTATTAATTACAATACGGCAGAACTTACGTTTACCGCCAAAATGATGATTACGAAAGACAAACGAATTGTGGTGGAGTTTCAATACTCTGATAGAAATTATGTGAGATCGATGTTTAATGTGTCGTCGGGATACAAAACAGATAAGTTTAGCCTTGGAATTAAATATTATTCGGAACAAGACAACAAGAACCAGCCACTGCAACAAGATTTAACCGATTCGAACAAATTAATTTTAGCACATGCTGGCGATAATTTACTCGATGCGGTTGTGCCTACCGATGTTCTAATTCCTTTTACAAATAGCGAAGTGTTGTATAGAAAGGTGGATACTTTGGGCTATATAGGGGTTTTGGTTTATCTCGATTATCAGGATTCTGTGGCATACAGAGCTAGTTTTAGTAATGTGGGTGCAGGAAATGGTAATTATGTGCAAACCAATACTTCTGCCAACGGTAGAGTTTATGAATGGATTGAACCTTTGTTTGGGGTTTCGCAAGGAGCATACGAACCTATCACGGTATTAGCAGCGCCCAGTAGAAAAGAATTAATCTCGTTGAACAGTGAAATAAAAATAACGAAAGAAACCAAGGCCATTATTAACTTGGCGAGATCTAATCATGATCTAAATTTATTCTCCAACAAAGATTCGGCTGATAACGTTGGTTATGCTTTTTATGTGAAGCTGCTGAATGAAAGAACCATGTTTAACGATACCGCCAAACATCCCTGGAAACTTAAGTCGCATGTATCAATAGAGGGGCTCGAAAAAGATTTTTCATCCATTGAGCGATTTAGATCGGTGGAGTTTAAGAGGGATTGGAATTTACAAAACAGCACTTTCGAATCAAATCAATTGCTTGGAGAAGTGGCACTGGGCCTTTCTAAAAAAGGGAAGGGTAACTTTTTATACAGATTAAACTCATTTACAGAACAAAACAAATACCGAATCATTAAAAATGATTTTACCTCCAATTATAAATCGAATAGATACACCACAACTTTCAGAGGAAGTCACCTAACATCAAGCGATGAAAAGGGAAATGAGGTAAATACTTTTATCAGGGTAAAAGGAAATGTGTCGAAAGCCAGTGATAAATTTACCATTGGTATCAAAGAAGAATATGAAAGAAACGAATTTAAAGATCTTGAATTATCCAATAGCAGCTATGAGTTTATAGCGGTAGAAGGCTACATCTCCAATTCCGATAGCGCTGTAAATAGATACACCCTTAATTACAAACACAGAATAGATAGAGGAAGAATTAAAGGTGAAGAGGTTTTCCTTAATGCTACATTGGGCCAACATATCGGGTTTACCAGCGACATTAGAAAAAACAGAAATAGCATTATAAAAAGTACTACAGAGTTTAGGAGGCTTACTTTAAACCGAGAATCTTTCGGAGTAAATCAGACCGAAGAGGCAGACAACACATTGGTAAACAGAATTGAATATTTAGTTAAAATATTTAAAGGTGTAATTACTGCCCGATCTTTCTACGAAATAGGTTCGGGGTTAGAGGTTAAGAAGGAATTTAGATACATAGAGGTAGGCAATGCATCGGGGGTGTACATCTGGAAAGATTACAATAATGATGGATTTCAGGACCTCAACGAGTTTGAAACAGAAACCGATGTTACTGCCAATGAGGGTACTTTTATCAAGCTTTTTACCCCTACAACCGATTACATTAAAACTTCCAACAACCAATTCAATCAATCTATTTACATCAAACCTTCCATTATTTGGAGAAAGAATAAATCAGGCATATTAAAGCAATTGGCCAAATTTTCTACACAATCAACTTATAGAATTGATAGAAAAAGCACCAATGAAGATCCTAAAAAAGCATACAATCCATTTGATGGAACTAGGTCTGATTCGATTGATCCAAGTCTGATAAGCGAAAACTACTCATTAAGAAATATCTTGTTTTTAAATAAGGGCAGATCCCAAATTGGTGGTGACCTTCATACCAATCAAACTCGAAACAAAATTATACTGGTAAATGGGTTTGATGAACGAAGCGAACAAATATCTGGTGTTAACATCCGGTGGAATTTGAATAAGAAATTTACGTTAACGGGCAGGTACGACATAGGTTTAAAGAGCTATTCATCTGAATTCTTTAGCAACAAAGACTACAGAATTAAGTATGGAAAAGTAAATTCGAAGTTTAGTTTTCAACCCAATACTTCTTATAGAATTAGCGCGATTTACAATTACCAAGACAAAAGAAATAGGATTGGCAACGAAACTGCCATTATTCATGAATTTGGATCAGAGTTCAAATTTAACTCTGTAACTAAGGGTAGTTTATTGGCCGAAATTAAATTCATCACCATTGCATATAACAATAACCCTGAATCGCTAAACTCCCCTTCTCTTACTTACGAGATGCTTTCGGGTTTACAGAAAGGAGAAAACGTTACTTGGAAGTTGTCGTTTCAGAAAAAACTAGCCAACAATATGCAAATCAGCATAAATTATAATGGAAGATATTCGGAATCCGCAAACGTAGTGCACATAGGCGGTGCACAAGTACGAGCTTTCTTTTAGTCTACTCTAAGCTAAAAGTCATTCTGCCAATTTCGCCACCATCCGAAAACAGCGCTACAGTGTAGTCGCCAGATTCCATTTCTTCTTGCTTATACCAAAAAATACATTTCTCTAATTCGTCTCCTTGATAGTTTAATTCGTCTTTTATACTGTAATAGCCTCTACCTTCAGGAAAGTCGAACATGTACTCTTCTCCTGTTCCTTTCGCTAAAACTTGACCACCTGGAGTTGTAATCCGAACGTAAAGATTTCTATTCCCTTTTTCAGCAACAATGTTTTCGGCAAGTGTAAAACAAATCTGAATTTTGTCAACTCTTTTTGCTCTTGTAGTTTTAGACTCAACATTTCCAAATCTAAATTTGATTGGAGTTACAGACTGATTAAATGATTTTAAGAGAGAAGCCATCTTAACCTTCTTTTCCAAAACACCTTTATTCGCAGTAAGTTTTTTAGTTACTGTTCGTTCTTCGTCCAGTACCTTTTTAACCCATTTGTTTTGAGCAGTTAAATTTTGATTCATCGTGTTTAACGAATCAATAGTCATTACATAACCCTTCATAATTTTACGAAGTGTTTCCGCCTCCGACTTATACTTTAATGTAAGCGCCTTGTCATTTCTGTTGCTTCTCAAGTCTTTCAACATGATCTCAATCTTCTCTCTTTCGTCCGATAATTGCGCATTAAGAGAATCGTTATTGGTAGACATTGCTTCATATTTATCTAGCATGTCCTCCAATTCTTTTTCTACCATTTGACGCTCCATGTCAATTTCAGCTTGCTTATTCACCTCAATTCTTATCTGGCTTCGTTGGCCATTCATTTGAATAAGAAGGAAAATTATAACTAACAGTAATATGGCTGATAAGATTTTGAACTTATCAATTCCTTTCTTTGTTGGAGTCGTTTCCGAGTTGATTTCTGGTTTTCTTTCTGATTGATCTTCTGACATTTCCTAAAATTTGAACTAAATACGTTTTCTACAACGCTACTTGCGCTGCAAAATTAGCGTACTTTATGTATATGTTTTTAGGCGATATTGTAAGTGTTATGAACACTCAGTTGTGCATTTCAACGCACAAACTCAATTATTTGAAAGTGAACCTAGTGTTTGTGGTTATGTTCGTCTGGTAATAATTCCATCTCAGTTACTTTGTACCTACCATCAACCAATTCACCTTTAACCTTGGCTTTCCTAATGGTATTGCACATACCACCGTGTCCGTGAGCATCTCCGTGCTCGTCCATTGTAGTACCATCAACCCAGTACTTTTTTCCATCAATATTTATAGCTAAATCACAACCGTCTCCTTCCAAACCAAATTTGCATTGTCCGCAAGAAACTTCTACTATTTGCATTTCAGCTTCATCAGTTTTCTTTTCTGTGTCTTGTGCCGAGGCAGTTAAACTACCAATAACCAGGATGACAAATAATAGGTATTTCATAGTTGTTGTTTTTTGAACGTTAGGAATCATAAAAATAGTATATTTTTTCACCCAATTAGATTAACGACTTGGATGTTTACATTGACCATAAAGTATTTAGCTTGAGATGAAATTTTTTATTGCCCTTTTTTTATTACTAACTCATGTTACGCATCGTTAAGCCACTTTTGCTAAATTGGGTGTTAATAACTGTTGTACTTCGGTTGTTGCTTTTTTCATTGCCATAATATTTATGTAGCGTTTTAGGCAAAAATGATTTTTACCCTTCCTCATTTTAA
>JABSPQ010000304.1 GCA_013214205.1 Flavobacteriales bacterium | reverse complement strand
AATTAAAACTAAAAACAATCAATTATGAATATAGAAACATTAGAAAAGATGAGACAAATGAAATTTTACGGAATGCATAGTGCCTTCCAATCCGCTTTAGAAACGGGCAAACTGAATGATTTTACCACAGATCAGCTGATATCTCACTTAGTTAGCAGCGAGCATGATGAAAGACACAATCGGAAAATTAACCGACATATTGCCAATGCTAAATTCAGGTATCAAAGCGACTTATAAAAGATCCAGTATGACTCCTCCCGAAAACTAGACAGGAACCGTATTACACGATTGGCGCAGTGTGATTTTATAGATAAAGGAGAAAATATATTGATTACAGGAAGTACTGGGGTTGGGAAAAGCTATCTAGCTTCCGCTTTAGGTCATAACGCTTGTAGTAAAGGCTATAAGGTGCTTTATTTTAATACTGCTAAGTTTTTAACTAAGCTAAAAATGGCTAAAGTGGATGATTCCTATCTAAAAGAAACAGCTAAAATAGAGCGTCAGAATTTATTTATCCTAGATGATTTTGGACTACAGACCATGGATAATCAGTCCCAAATGATTTTAATGGACATCATTGAAGATAGACACGCAAAGAGTTCCCTTATTATAACATCACAACTACCTGTAGCTAATTGGCATGAAATAATAGGAGAAAAAACCATTGCTGATGCTATTATGGATCGAATAGTACACAATGCACATCGCATAGAATTGAAAGGAGAATCAATGAGAAAAAAACAATAGAAATTAGACTAATTTTAACAACTAATAATGGTCAAAAAAAAGTCTTTGTTCGCCAGGTAAAATGGGTGCTCACTTTCACCGATTTTTCCAATTTAGGGCACTGCCAAAATATTGAGCAATATTTAGCTCTACCTTTGCGGCTTAATTAAACACCTTTTATATGCCCTTTAAAGCTTTAGGATTGGCTCCTTATTTGGTAGACGCAATTGCCGACCAAAATTACAAGAAGCCTTACCCCATTCAAGAAAAAGCAATTCCTTTTATTTTAAAACGGAAGGATATACTGGGCATAGCACAAACTGGTTCGGGAAAAACAGCAGCTTACGTGTTGCCTGTTTTAATGAATTTAAAAGGTAAAACCAAAACAAAAAACAGACACATAAATGTACTGGTTTTAGTACCTACCAGAGAATTAGCCATACAGGTAGAAGAAGTATTTAGGTCGTTTGGCAAGTCGTTGCCCTACCCTTTTAAATCATTCGCAGTGTTTGGTGGCGCTTCTATAAACCCACAAATGAAATCGTTGCAAAACGTAAATGTGTTGGTTGCCACTCCCGGCCGATTGTTAGAGTTATCGGAATCTAATGCTTTGCATTTTTCGGAATTAAGCATGCTTATTTTAGACGAGGCCGACAAAATGTTGAACCTGGGTTTTAAAAAAGAGATGGATCAAATTTTTGCACTCCTACCACCATCACGACAAAACTTGTTGTTTTCGGCAACGTTAAGCCCCGATGTGCAAAAGGTAGAAGGTGTTTTGTTAAAGGAGCCTACCATCATTAAAATAGAGGATGCTGTAGACAACATCAGCCTCATTAATCAAGTTGGTTACTTTGTTACGCCCGATAGAAAAGGCCCGCTGTTGCGTCATTTAATTCAAGCAAACAACTGGCAACAGGTGCTCATTTTTACATCTACGGTGTATCAAGCAGATTTGGTTGCAGACAAATTATTCAAGAACGGCATCTCTGCCAGGGCAATTCACAGAAAGAAAAGCCAAGGGAATCGGAAGGAATCTCTTAAGAGTTTTAAATCTGGCGAGCTAAGGGTTTTAGTGGCTACCGATTTACTTTCTCGTGGTATCGACATCGAGTTTTTACCGCATGTAATCAATTACGAATTGCCTCGTTCGCCCAAAGATTTTATTCATAGAATTGGTAGAACTGGCCGTGCCGAAAATCCAGGCGACGCAATTACGTTTGTTACCGACGACGACAAGCATCACTTTAGGGTAATTCAGAAAAAGATGAAACGCTGGGTAACAATGGTCGATTCGGAGAATTTGGAGTTTTAAGAAAGCTATTTAGAATTCCATCTAGTTTGGTGTTATAACACTATTTCCTGTGTCATATCCTGCTACTTTCAAAACCTTTAAATAAATAGTTAACTCCGAATTTTCAACACCATTAATCGTATTGATCAAGTTGTTTCTTTCTTCATACAAATGTTTATCGTCTCTGCACAACCAGTTTACTTCTAAAGCATGCTTACCAGTAGTTGTTGCAACAAAAACGACTTCTTCAAATCCGTTCAATATTTTAATTGCATCATCAATCTTGCTAGTATCGTTCATGTAAATCAATGCCCTCGAATAGCTTTTAAGACCCAAAAGGCAAGGGTCTACCCAGCCCGTAACCAATATAATCTTCTTTTTTACTAATTCGTTATATCGCTTTCTAATCATACCTACAGACGATTTCATCTCTTTTACCATATCCGTAAAAGACTTCCTACTATCTTCCTTGATGTATTTGATGATCTCTAAATCCTTTTCATCTAAATTTTCAACCTCTCCATCCTGGCTTAAAAATGAACCGCTATCACTGTGTACCTTTAAAAATATGTTAACATCGGTATTTTGAACGTCTTCTATATCATTAACAGCTCCATGCATCACCTCCAATAAGTGCTCATTATCCCTACAAAGCACATCAATCTCTATGCTATGCGTGCCAGTTGTTAAAGTAAGATAACTCACCTCTTCCATTTTAATTAACTGCTCTGCAACTTTCTGAATCAGTTTACTCGGCCTAATTTCTATCATGATCCTAGAGCAGTTGCTTAAACCGCATTTCTTAGGATCTGCCCAACCAATTAAATGGAGGATTTTATCATCAATAAGTGCTTTATATCGCTTCTGAATCGTTGTAAAAGACACGCCTATTTCTTCCGAAATATCTTTGAAATATTTTCTGCCATCATCAAAAATGTGATCAAGAATTAATCGATCATATTTCTTTAGTTGATAATCAGATTTCGACATAATATATTCTTTGGTGATGATAGGGGTTTTGATAACGCAAAACAATTTGAGGTTTTATTTTCGATTTACCCTAATCAAACTAGTCATAAAACGGCTTGGAGCAGCAGTTTGGTGGAATAGTTTAAAGAAGTTCTTTTTGTCAGAAAAAAACTTCCCCAAACTGCCTTTAAGAAAGAATACCAGAAACATAAAATAATCACTAATCTTAATAATCACATCAAAATAAATTCAAACCAACACCAAACTAAGGGTTTAATACTAAGTTTAGGGTATAGATTATAAGGGCTCGCAAACATTTACGTTTAAAAGCAAACGAAACCTAAATTCAAGTAATAAATCAATTATTATTTAACCCAAAAGTTGCATTTATTACTTGAATTCAGCTATCTGTCTTGGTTTGTTGTTCTGTCTTCTATTAAATGTGTTGTAGTAGTTGTCACTTTAACTAAAGACTTTAATCCCTCCCATAAATGCACATCATCTATAAATTGAAGATTTTCTTGTACCGAAACTTCCCAGTTGGTTATTCTTCCATGCCCTTTTTCGATATGAGAATGAGTATCCAGTTTTTGTCTAGAAAACTCATTCTTAGCCTGCTGGAAAAAGTTCTCATGATTTCCCTTCAAGGCTAAAATGTAATCCGCTTCTGCTTTTATTATGGAATTTGCAATATCTTT
>JABSPQ010000303.1 GCA_013214205.1 Flavobacteriales bacterium | reverse complement strand
GGCTCAAAAAAGTACTTGACATCATACCCGAGCACAAAGTGAACAAATTAGAGGAGTTGCTACCGCAAAACCTTAAACTGGAATAAATCTACAATTGTAAATTGAAAATGGATTCCTATATGTAGTTGGCAGGATGCTTACATACCATCTACGATTTAAAATTAGAAATAGGATCATTGGTTGCTTCACATGGAGAGCGTATTGAACAATGTAATTCTAAATTATCCTTACTTACAACTAATAATCAGTTATTGACGAGTGAAGTTAATTTGTTAAATGAAGAGAATTCAGCAGTTCAGGATAGATTAAGAGACTCGATAGTTAATTTACAATTAGAGCAATCGAATAATGCAAACACTTCTCAAGTAGTTGCAGTTAAACCCACTCCTCAACCGTAGTTTGGGTTAATTCCGAATTATTTTATTGCATTTGCTGTCTTAATGAACTTTGCTTTAAGTTCTGAATAGCTGGATTGTTTATGACCTTTAAATTCTATTGTGGATATTGAAATTGACTTTGGGATTAGACTAACTGCATTTAATGCTTTTGTTGAGACTACTTAAAAGGTTCATTACTGTTGCTCTTAACTTGTTTGCTGCATCTCAGATGTCTTTCTCAAAATCTATATCCGCTTTTGCCGTCTGCTCAGTCTGTTATTAATTATCGTTTAAATGGTGAAGTGAGATAAACGGGAGGTTGCTTTTATTATTTAGTAATAATACATAGCTAAACGCCAATAAAATAGCTAAGCTTAACTGCAAGAACACGTTACTTAAACCAAACTAGATAAAACTTACTACAGAATGTCAAATCAGAAGAAATTAAAACTAGCCTTTGCTATGGGAGGCGGTGTATCACTAGGTACGTTCTCAGGAGCTGCATTATCAAAAGCTATTATTATGGCATTGTTGTATGCTGAATATGATGAAGCCGGAACAAAAAAGCGATACAAGAAGGTAGTAATAGATGTTTTTAGCGGCGCAAGCGCAGGTTCTATGGCTTTGGGTATTATGTTGCGGACACTAGCAAATAGAACCAAGGAACAGGAAGCGGTTGCATCATCATGTATTGACGTTAAATACGCAGATAGACTGAGAGACCTAGAGAGAGAATTGGATCCTTTAGAATACAAGAAACTGTATAAGGATGTTGTTGCTGCTCAGGTAATCTGTGACATTCAGTACAAAATATGGGTTGAGGAGATTAATATAAAAAGGTTGCTTGGTATTAACGACACGGATGATACAAAAAAAGACTTAACTAATTCTGAGGGTATATTCGATTCAACTTGTCTATATGCGTTATCTAATGGATATTATGATTTCAAATATGATGAAGAAGATCCAAATGATAAAGGGCTTGATTTATCAGATAGAAGGATTCTTGGAGATAGGGTTGTCTTTGCAAGTACGCTATCTAACCTAACGGGAATTCATAACAAAGCGATTGATGTGTTCCCAACAAATGATGCTAGTGAAATAGGTTTACAAGATGGAATGATCAGTACTTTCCATAGAGATTTACGTGTATTGGATCTTCATTTTCAACCAAAAGGAGAAGCAGATCGTTCTGACTTAATTGACATAAAGGATGATAGAAAATTCCCTAAAAGATGGCTTCGGTTTTATGAAGGCAAATCGGGTGATGCTGACGCATACAATTTAAGAAAGAAGAAAGCTTGGGGTGTTATTTCAGCAACTTCTTTGGCCTGCGGAGCTTTCCCATTTGCGTTTGCACCAATTGTTTTAAATAGAAAGAAATTTGAGTATAGTACGGCAGAATGGCCTACGGAAATAGAGCATAAAGATAATCACAACTTCTCTTATACAGATGGTGGCGAATATAAAAATGAGCCAATTCGAGAAGCTTTTCGCATGGCCGCAGTATTGGATTCTTTAGATGATGAAGCGTTTGACCGAAAAGTAATATTTGTTGATCCGAATGTATCAGAAAAAGAAACTGACTTTAAGGTTGCCAACCATGCAGAATACTTAATGGAAGGGCCTGACAGATTTTTATTCGATTGGCTTGAACATAAATTTGTTGGACATGAATTAAAACGAAAAGCAACACTGGATAGATTAATTGCGCACACTCCTACTTTACTTAATGGGTTATTTCGTCATGCTGGTGTAAATGAGTTGGATAAAGCTTACCAAGTTCGTAATATGTTCAAAGTGCGAGATGAGATGCGTTCAGTTTGGTCTGAGGTACTCAAAGGAAAAAGAGTAACTCTTGAAGATATAAAACGAACGGTTGACTATTGTGATGACCGCATAAATGAATTCAAGGAGAATGAGGCGATTCCTGCAGGTGGAATGAGTTTGGCAGATGAAATTGCGAGAATATTTAATGAAGAGCTACTAACTAGTTTTGCAGCGGAAGATCCAGATGATATGCAAGAAAGGATTTCAGAAGCAAGAAGACTTGCCTCTCATGCTTCCCGTGACACTCGTAAAGCCAATTTAATAGCATATTTAAATGGATTGGTTACTAACGAGCAAGAAAACTTATTGGTATGGTTTAAGGCTTTGGTATTTTCGTCTGTAGACCTATCTCTAAATTTAATGGGGAAACATCCTAATTACGAATTATTAGCAATAACTCCAGTAAGAACAAATACAGCAGGTGTACAAAAGCCTGTTGAATTACCCGGTGGCAAATTGGCTGCTTTTCTTGGTTTTATGTCGTGGTACATGGGCGACTACGAAACTCAATTTGCTGATTATTGTGCGGTTGAACTATTAAAGAAAAGTAACCTTATTCCGATCGGGACATCTTCAGATGACCCAGGCACCTATGAGGAGTATCTAGAAAAAATGTTTGACGGAAGTAATCGGAAGGAATATAAAGCAGAAATAACAAAAGGCCTGACCTTATTTGGAGAACGAATTGAAGAGGTTTTATTAACGTCTGAAATTCTAAATAGCGTAAAACTTTCTGGTACACTCAAATTCGTACTTGGCAAACTCGCGGGCAAGATAAAGGATGCCATGCTTGAAGCTAACGATGCTAAAGAAGTAAAAACAACTTATGAGTTCCGAATAAATGTTCCAAGCAAAAATTATAAGGTGGATGGATCGGGAAAATGGAATGATATTAAGGCTACTAAAATTCCAGACCTCGAATATGAATTCCGTGAATACAATGGAAAGAAGATAAAGCAAGATGATGAATCCGTAATCACAAAAGAAAATTTGGACGGAGAGTATGAAATCATTATTCCAATGAATTACGTTAAAGATATAAAAGGAAATAAATACTGGGATAGTGTTCATGCTCAAAAGCACAAGAAGACGGGTGACAAATTGGTAATTGTCATTCAGCAAGATGGCGATTTTTGTTCAATTGAACTTCCCGATCCTGATCCTATTACCACCCCTGAAACTGTCGCTTTATTTAAAGAATTAAAGGTTCAACCTAACCCAATATTAGCTTATCACATTACGAAAGCGCATAGGAATAGGTATGGTAGGCCGAAGGAAAAATATCTTGTTCGATCGGGTGTGTTTCCATTGTCTGCACAAATGTTTAAATATCATTTTAATCAAGCCCCGAAAGAAACGTCGGGCACCTATAATTTTCGAATTAATGTTCCCACTAGTGAACATGAATTGTTTGGAGGCAAAAGCATATTGGATAACGATGACATACCGTCGACTTATGACAATACTAGAGAGGACAGGCCAGCTGAAGTACATGCAATCCACTTAAGCGCTCCTTTAGGAAAACGAAAGAAGGATAGTATTGCAAGGTGGCATACTGATTTTATTACTAAGAATAATAAATTAGATATTAGAATCGATAGGCCCATAAAGGACAAACCGTTTTGTAAGATTTTAATTCCAACAAGTGAACAGTTACTTCTTTATAAAAGAATGCCTAAAGCTTTATTCGAGATTACAATTACTGAGGATGACAGAAAGGATGAAAACGTTGGCACAGAAAGGTGGACGGTTGTAAGAGGAAAATGATTATGGAGACGTTGAAAGCATATTGAAACTTATGTCCTCCTTCCTCCAAGTTACAAATTTGAAGGTGCGGGGAAGTTCAAATACCTACTTCACATCCGCATCATAATTAGTATTTGTCTTTCTAGTATAGCGCCACATTTGCATAATACCGCTATGAATGGTAGTATGGAGCCTCCACAGTAAAACAGTAACAACCAAGCCAGTAACATAGCCAACTATATTGGTAACATTGGCATCCCCTTTTACCAAGTCTAGCAAGCAATAGGCCAGTCCGATAAGAATTGTGCAAGCAATTACAAATACCCTAAACCAATAAACAACATCTACTCCAACCCTGTCTTTAATTTTCATGTACCACCACCATAAGAAATCAATAACAATTAATAAGGTAAGCATCAGAACGGCAAAATATCCTAGCTTACTGAACGGTGAAAGATGCGATGCGAAAGAAATATGCTCTTGAGCTAATTTTAATATTTGATGCCCCTGTCCCAATATTTTCCGCACAAAGAACACTAGTGTAAAAACCGTTACGATTCGTAAGATGTAATAAGCAACCTTATCTATAGAAACATGTATTACTCCCCACCATTTGTTTGTTACTCCCGACTTAGCCAACGGGTCACCTAATCCCATCATCGTATGTATAATGTCCTTATAAATAGCCGAATCTTTCCAGTATTGCACATGCGCTAGTCCGGGAATAAAGTAACGGCTAAACCCTGCATCGAATTTGATGTCGAACATTTTATGCGCATCAGTAACTACTTTCGATCTATCCTCTCTCCCATCTTTTAATTTGGGTGAAACCGTTTTAAGTCCATAACCCACAGGGTCGCTTTCATCCCAATAGTTGTACCATGCTATCTGTCCATCAAAATCATCCTTTAAATTACTTGTCGTAAATGCGCTGTCCCAGATGGTATAAAACTTGTCTATTGGCGAACCCATAGTTACCAATCCTTTAACCTTTGGCAACCAATTTTTGGCCTGAGCGCTTTCGTTGATCTTCTTTACATCGGCGGTATTCTCTTCACCACTACCTTTTATTTTAATCCTTAAGTCTTCTCCTTTCATTAATACTTCAAGAAGGTCTTCCGACACGTCATCACCATAACCAGCTATAATGGCTGCTTGAATCAAGCTGTTGTATGCGATTACGGTTCCTTCACTATGGGAAATGACGTAGATTTCTGGTTCACCAAAAGGTTTAATGTCGTCGCCATATTCATCTTTAAGCTTTTGAGCCGTGGCTTGAGAAAACCCATCAATCCGAGACAGTACGCTTAAGAACTTGTTGTTAATCTCTTGTCTTACCGTCTCACTTTCCGCATAGATTTGAACGTCACCCAAAAACTTGTTCAATCCTTCTATGAATACTTCTGTCTTTTTATAAATCTGAGCCAATATCTTTAAAGTGCCCAACATCTTTTCGACGTTTACTATGGCTTCCTTGGCCCACTTGTAATGATCGCTTTTTAAGAAACGGGTATTGATGGAACGTGCCCAAACGAAGATAGGAATGGGTAAATGTCCATCATTCATTGCCATGTAATGATCTGGGATTGGTTTCCAGTAGACTTCCGAGAAGCCTATTACGTGGTTTACTTTTTTGTCATTGTCAACAAACACAAAATAGGCTGGTCTAAACGATCCTTTGGTTGTAAACTTAGCCTCCTCCTTCTTCTTTGCTTTCTCCTTGTCTTTGTCCTTTTGATCCTTTTCTACTGATGAATCCTCTGCTTCAGCTTTAGATTTTTCTTTAAATTCTAATGTCTCGAATAAGTTCTTTACTTGAACCTCATAGCGTTTGCCTTGATCTTTAGGAAGCTCTCTAATAAATTTGTTGATGAATTCTAATGCGGTTTCATTAGGTGCTTGATCTCCAATTCCATGTACTACAACAAGATGTTTGTAATCAAAAGGGTAATCTTTATTGGGTTTATCTGACATGGCTTGATTGTTTGTTTAATGGGTTGGATGGTTGTGCGAATCTAAATGAACTTACTTAGGCAACCCAATATTTATTGGTAAAAAAACAAAGCCTATAAAGCTAAGGTGTTAGGATGGAATATTTTACTGCTTTGTGATTATTGGGGTATTGGTAAGCGTAATAGTGCTCGTCAAGGGGTTGACTGCAAGATTACCCCTCAGTCTTGCTTGTGGCAATACTGGTATTGCTTGTTCGCAATAATCCTTGTCAGGACTAATGCGCAGCATTACCCTGCTAAGAATAGCAATGGGCATTTCGTTGTATAAAAAAAGCCTCCACATCGTGAAGGCTTCTTTAAATTCATAACCCAATCTGCATAACAGCAGAATGCAGTCCCCTCTCTTTTAAGAGAGGGCTAGGGAGAGTCAGTTCTTTCTTGCAGCAATAATCTCTTCCCCTACTCTTAGGCCCGATTCCATGGCGCCAAATACAGTAGAGTAATGTTCAAAATTGGTTGCTTCGCCAGCAAAGAATACTTTATTGCTAACTGGTAAACCAAGTTCTTCTCTCGTACTCAACCCTTCGGCAGGATACATTCCTTTAGTTGGATACGTGTACACACCACCAATGTATTGGTTGTTCTTATAATTCATGTGGAATGATTTCTCGAACAAATCAGAAGCGGTTGTGCCACCAAACACTTTATCTAGCTCACCCAATACCACTTCATCCATTCGGTTAAAGTTGTTCACCAAGTACTCTGCTCGTTTACCCATAATGTAGCAAACCATCACGTTAGGATCATTTACACCTTCTGCTCTATACTTAGCAGGTACCCAGCATCTACATGCATAACCAGGATTGATTACATCTATATCATGTACGCCATCTGCGTCCCAAAAAGGTTCTTTGAATTTCAGGTACAATCTCCAACCTTCATCCATTGCCATGCCCGAATAGGCAGCTACTTTTTTAGCTGGCAACTCAGGAGTAAAGTGAATGATGTTCTTTTTTAATACCTCTACTGAAACCGATACAACAACATGATCGGCAGTAAAGCTTTCTCCTTCTGCGTTAGAAACAGTAATTACATCACCACTATAATCAATGTTGGTTACTGGAAAGTCGTACTTGATTTTGTCTTCCTTGTGCAGCCTATTAAAGTAAAGCGTATCCATTAGCTTTTTGTAAGGGATGTCAACGTAGTAAGCTTGATCTCCACCGTCTCTCCAGCCATCCGAACCTTGCTGGCTCCACATTCTATCCAAAGTAGTAGCGTACAAACTAATTGCGTAATAAGACTCTAAGATTTGCCATACAATCGTTTCGTTGTCATAACCAGCCTCAACTAAAAGATCGTTGTAAGTTTTATCTGGCCCTTCATATTCCCATATCACATCATTAAGCACAGTCATGGCCAAATGGTAAGAAGGATCATCTTCTGCATTAACCGTTACACCGTCTTTCGTATAAATAACGTACTTCGGATCAACTTTGTCGATCATCATTTTGTGTAATAACGTTCTATCTAAATTGTAAACATCTCTGTATACATCTACTCTAAACTGACCACTATCAGGCAATACATCATAAAATTCACCGTCGAAGAAAATACTATCACCAATTACTTCTCTTTTAGTCGTATCATACTCCTCTTCTGCTGCCCATGCAGTAGTTTGTTTTAAATAGCGTTCTCTTAAAGGCGTTGGGAAATCTGGTGAAGAATAAACCTCTTCAGGTCCTATTTCTACATAACCTTCAGAAAAGTTATCGTTGTATTGCGCTCTTCCTCCATGTGTAGAAGATGCTTCAAGCACTTTAACAGATAAGCCTGCTTCGTCTACCGTTTTTGCGGCATACATACCAGAAGCTCCTGCTCCTACTACGATTACATCGAAATGTGTTTTTTCTGTACTTTTCTGTTCTGTAGAACAACTTGCTATAAATACAGCTAATAATATGATAGAATAGTTAAATATGCCTTTCATCTAGTTTTTTAATTGTTTGTGGATGGTTTAAAAATAGGAATTTTGAAGTGAATAATCAATCATTATGGGTGTCAAACCATCAACCTACTTTTACACTGACACCAAAGCACATAGGTAAGTTGTTGGGTATGGCCATCTATTATTTGATTAGATTTAAATAATTATTGCTATTCATATCACTTAACATCGATACTGGAAGCGTCATTATATCTAATAAATATGTATTTAGAAATAAGTAGCGAAATATACCTCAGCCCGTTCGCCAAGGACGATGCAGCATCTATGGCCTTGCTCCTCAACGATAAGGTTATTCACGACAATACGCTTTCTATTCCCTACCCATACACTATTGAAGAAGCCTATCGTTGGATTGATTTAATGGCGTTTTATAAGATGAAGTACAAACAAGATAGATATTGGGCCATAAGGGATCAAACGGGGCTCATTATTGGCGCAATTGGTTTTGTGACGGACATTATTACAAACTTAGATTGTATTGAATTGGGCTACTGGTTGGGCAAACCTTATAGAGGCAAAGGAATCATGACTCAGGTTGTTTCTGTATTTTCAGATCATGCCATTGCCACACTGGGCTACAAACGAGTTGAAGCACCTGTATATCCATTCAACAGTAAGTCATCAGCAGTATTAATTAGAAGCGGCTTTAAAAACGAAGGGCTCAAGAAGAATTACTATTAAAAGGATGGTAAACTGATGGGTGCTATTATGTATAGTAAGGTTTGGACTTGCTACATTTGAGTGGAGAGTTAGTTAAGAGAATGTCACCATTATTAACTTTACAAAATGGAAAAACGAAGAACATTTGATTCAGCTTTCAAAGAGAAGGCAGTAGCACTGGCAGCAGCAAGAGGTAATGTGCCT
>JABSPQ010000302.1 GCA_013214205.1 Flavobacteriales bacterium | reverse complement strand
TTTGGATTGACTCTTGATATTCACCTTAATGATTGCGTTAGAAACATCACTAAGATACTGAATATCAATGAGTTAATCTAATTTTAAAGGAGTTATGTTGCTGGTTTTTAAGTGTTTATGACAAACCTTAACGGACTATTGGTATTAAAGCATACCCCTTTTATAATTATGCGATCTACGAATTTAAAATCCTCATAATCTCTCCCTGCCTTGTCAATTTCCAGCACCTCTTCCGGCACAGAATCCAATTTTCAATCGCACGTATCATTTATAGGCGTTATGCTTACATCATCTATGTAGTAATAATTAAAGCGTCGGCTATTAACATTTAAAAGAAAAACCGTTTCATGGCCTTTAGCTTTGTAGGCACCTTTTATTTCCGTCCAAACCTCCTTGTCCCTCAAAAAATTGCCATTTGTTAAGGTTATGGTCTCAAGCTTATTCAATTCAGCAATCGTTGAAGTTTTGTATTTTTTATCGGAGCTCAATAAATTATCTATTCTTTCCCTGCTTCTTTCTACATCCCTATCATCAATCTCAACTTCCCTTCTTTCAAATTAAATCCTATTCTAAAGTCTTTGATTGGATGCATTTGTGTTTCCCATCCAGGCACAGCCTGTCGAAGCCTAACCCATGCTTTTATGCAATACAACGAATCCTTCATCATGCTTTTTTTCATGAGGTTAGCCATCGTTTCGGTATTAAGAAAACCAGCATATGCAGTTCCTGTCTTGGCCTTTTGATTGTCACCAAGTTGATACCGTTTTCTTATTTCTGCTGTAAGATGTTCACCTTTAAAATAATCGGGCGTACTTCTAACAGGGTACCAATTGGTACAATAATCATTCAGTTCAAGCAGGTCTTCAGGTAATTCGGTATGTTCCTCAAAAGATGGGTTAGAAATTAAATTCTGCCCCAAAACTGATTCTCCCAAAAGAAAAACAAATGAAAATATTAATATTGATTTCAATTCTATTTTACGATTCTTTGTGCTGCTATAAATATAAAACGATCGACGCAAAAAGTGTAACACCAATTAATTTGTGACTATAGAACATTTAATTTAGGTGACACCCCTCATCAAAAACTTGCATTAGCAATTGAATTTAGGCTGTTTCAAAGTAAGTGTGGCAAAGCACCAAAAAGTTACTCCTTACAACCATCCTGCGCTTAAGGCTTCAGATGTCGAAGAAAAATAATTACCTTTCCAGAACTTTCAAAACATCTCTCATGAAAACAACAATCTCACATTTACCTCAAGAAAAACAAGACGAACTTAACCGAATAGTTACTGTGCCGGAAGAAACTCCAATGGATAAGAATCCACAAACGCTATTAAAGAATGTATTTGGTTACGATGAATTTCGTCCTTTACAACAAGAAATTATTGACCGTACTTTAGCTGGAAAAGATAGTTTTGTATTGATGCCAACTGGTGGCGGGAAGTCGATGTGTTTTCAGATTCCAGCCTTGTGTTTTGATGGGATTACAATTGTGGTTTCACCCCTTATTTCTTTGATGAAAGATCAGGTTCAGGCACTACAGTCACACGGAATAAAAGCAGCATTTTTTAATAGTTCTATTTCTCCGCAAGAGGAAAATGACGTAATTACTCAAGCTACGAAAGGCGAAATTAAGTTGCTTTATTTATCGCCAGAGAAATTAATTTCGGTGCGTAATACTTGGTTGCAAGATTTGGATATAAAATTGGTAGCCATAGACGAAGCACACTGTGTAAGTATGTGGGGCCACGATTTTAGGCCAGAATATACTCAGCTAAAAGTGTTTAGAAATTCCTTGCCAAAGGTTCCCTTTTTGGCTTTAACCGCCACTGCAGATAAGTCGGCTAGAAAGGATATTGAAGCACAATTGGGGTTGAAAGACTCCAAGTTATTTATTTCTTCTTTTGATAGAGAAAACCTAAGTATTGAAGTTAGAGGACAAGTTGCTAAAAAGAAAAAACTGCAAGAAATTGAGCAGTTTATCGAACGAAAAAAGAATGAAAGTGGAATCATTTATTGCCTAAGCAGAAAGAATACTGAGGAAGTAGCCGATTACTTGAAAGAGGATGGACATTCAGTAGCGTTTTATCATGCAGGAATGAATACTGAGGATAGAGAACGTGTGCAAACGGAATTTATAAATGACGACACCAAAATAATTGTGGCTACGATTGCTTTTGGGATGGGAATTGACAAATCGAATGTGCGCTGGGTGATTCATTATAATTTACCGAAAAACTTAGAGGGATATTACCAAGAAATTGGAAGAGCTGGTCGTGATGGGCTGCCCTCTGAAACAGTTTTGTATTATAACATGAGGGATTTTGTATTGTATAGTCAGTTTGCGGATGATGGTGCAAATTCAACTATGCAAAAGGACAAATTGAGCCGAATGCTGCAATTTGCTGAAGCAAAATCGTGTAGGCGAAAAATACTGCTTTCTTATTTTGGAGAACATCTAACCCAAGATTGCGGAAATTGTGATGTTTGTCACAATCCGCCCAAAGCCTTTGACGGCACTTTGTTGGCTCAGAAAGCGCTTTCTGGAATTGCTAGAATGCAAGAGAAGGAAGGCATTACTATGTTAATTAATGTATTAAGAGGTTCCAATAATGCCGAGGTAAATGCAGGAGGATATTTGCAACTCAAAACCTATGGAGTAGGGAAAGACGTAAGTTTTTATGATTGGCGAGATTACATTATTCAATTAGCAAATCAAGGGTTGATTGAGATAATGTATAGTGAAGGCTCTGCATTAAAAATATCACCAATTGGAAGGAAAGTATTAAAAGGCGAACAGTCCATAAAAATGACTTTACCAATAATTGCTAAAGAAAAAAACAGCAGGAAGCCGAAGGTCATGAAAGTAGTAAATCAAGGAAAAGTGAACGCTGATTTATTTACTGAATTAAAGAAGTTGAGGTATTCTATTGCTCGAAAAGTAAATGTACCAGCTTACATTATTTTTAATGATAAATCATTGAAAGCAATGGCGAGTGAATTGCCTGTTACAGCAGATCAGTTTTTGGCAATTTCTGGAGTGGGAATGAACAAAATGAAACAGTACGGAGGGAAATTTATGGATGTGATTAGCAAGTTTAAAACTGTGGCATAACAAAAGACGATTCACCTTTTGCAATAAATATCACCTTAACCGTAAACTTCTAATTATCCTACTGCGTACAGTAAATCCATATAGCATCATAGTTTATTCCCGACACTTGTATTTGAACAGGAGCTAAATTATTCTGCTACATTCTCTTGAAAGAATACCTTAAGTTTACTAAACACAAGTAAGACAACATGAAAATTAATTTACTATTTGTATTCATCCTTTTATTTGCTTTCAGCAATGCCAAATCTCAATCGGTAGCGGAGCTGTATGCCAATAGAAATTATGAAGAGTTAGTAAAATTTGCCGACAAAACAGAGAGGTTAAATGCACAAGATTTATACTCTGTTGGTTATGCTTTTTTTCAGCTCGAAAACGACCTAAAAGCAATAGAGATGTACGACAAAGCTATTGCTAAGGGATTAGATACCGACCACATTTATCTTTACAAAGGTCTCGCACTTAGATATAACATGCAGTATAAAGAAGCGATTAAAACTTTTAAGATTGCAATTAAAAAATATCCTGAAGGGCAGAAAAACTTTACAGAATTAGCCAATTGCTTTTATTTACAAGATCAATATGATTCGGCGCTATTCTATTTTTATCAAGCCCGAAATCTGGATTATGCACTTGGAGATCCATATTTAAAAATCCCGAATATTTTTCATATCCAAAAAGATTTTGATAAGGCGCTTGAGGAATATAAGTTAAGCGCATCCCTCATAATTAAAAGTGACCCAGTATACGTTGAGCTGTTAAAATTAATTGGACAATTAGAATTCACATCTACTAAAAATTATGGCAATGCGGTAAAAGCATATTCCGAAATGCTCTCGTTTGCGCCCAAGCGATATGATTTATATAGCAAGCTAATTAAAGCCTGTTATGCCAATAAAGAATATGCTAAAGGAGATAGTGTGTTCGACATTTTGAAAGGGAAACATGAAGAAGGTAAATTATCAAAAAACATGATGGATCAGAAGGGATTAATTGTTGATGAGTTTTTAATGAATAAGCAAAAAGTTAGCGTTGAAAAGTTCTATAAAGAGGCTTCCGAAGTTCTTGATATGACATTCCGATTTTACCTTTTAAATAAAAAAGGAACCAAAATAATCCGTTCAGTACATACAGAAAAGGCGGTTGGTGATGGACATTTTATTTGTGAATACAAGAAAAGGAAGCACACGAACTACGGAGGTTGGAAAGACGATAACATTAACTATACTGATTATAAGGAAGCCGTTGTTGCAATTCTTGAAGGCAAGAAACAGGCTAAACAATAAGTTGCATCCGCACATAAAATCATCTTTCATCCGCTACTTTGCAACCCCCAATAAAGAGTACTATCTTTATTTTCACCTTATCTTCACTAACAAAACATGGCATCAAACATTCCAACTATTAGACAAATAAATTGGTTATCCATTGTACCTCATCTAGCTATAATGGGATTTCTAATTTGGGTTTGCTCCTTTTACTTTCCAGAGAACCCAGTTATTCCAGGAGCAATATCATATTTGGTTTTATCTATGGGGTTACGAGTTTTAATACCTCGAAGTCATCGCATGGGAATACGTATGGTTAAAGCAGGCAGTTTTGAAAACGCCATTCCATTTTTTGAAATCAGCTACAACTTCTTCGAAAAAAATTTATGGCTCGATAAATATCGATTCATAACAATGCTTAGTTCTGCAAAAACGGCCTATCAGGAAATGGCGCTAACAAATATTGCTTTTTGTTACGGACAGCTAGGAGATGCAGAAAAAGCAAAAGAATATTATGAAAAAACGTTGGCTGAATTCCCAGATAATGGACAAGCAATAGCTGCACTAAATTTGCTTAATGCGGCTATGGATTCACAAAACAATAATTCGGACGAGAATTAATTATTACTGTTTATTTCAGCCAAAATACAAGAAATAAAACTGCTATGAAACTTCAAATAACCTTCACAATTATCAGCTTGCTTTTATTTGGTTGCAACGCACAGCAAGAACCCAAAGCTGAAGAAAAGGAACAAGTAAAGCAGCCAAATATTATTTTGGTAATGACGGACGACCAAGGTTATGGAGATCTTGCCTGTAATGGTAATACAGTTATTAAAACACCAAACATTGATAAGCTGTATGCTCAAAACACGCGCTTTACCGATTTTCAAGTTAGTCCTACGTGTGCACCAACTCGTTCAGCTTTAATGAGTGGACGAGCTGCATTTAAAAACGGTGTTACACATACAATTTTAGAAAGAGAACGCATGGCATTGTCGGCTACCACCATTGCCGAAATTTTAAAAACAGCGGAATACACAACTGGTATTTTTGGCAAATGGCATTTAGGTGACGACAACGAATATCAGCCAGATCAGCGAGGTTTTGACGAAACATTTGTTCATGGAGGTGGAGGCATCGGTCAAACTTATCCAGGTGCTATTGGTGCCGTTCCGGGAACAGATTATTTCGATCCAATAATAAAACACAATGGTACTTTCGTTCAAACCGAAGGTTATTGCACGGATGTTTTCTTTGCCCAAACGTTAACTTGGATCAAACAAAATAAAGACAAACCATTCTTTGCATACCTATCAACCAATGCGCCTCATGGTCCTTTTAAAGTAGACAGCTCTTACTCGAACATGTACAGGGAGAGAACGGGAAAAAATATACCCGAATTTTATGGCATGATTTCTAACATTGACGAGAACATGGGCTTGTTAATGGAGAAGTTGGAGGAATGGGGAATGGCAGATAACACCATGCTAATTTTCATGACCGACAATGGTACTTCTAGAGGTCATCAAGTATTTAATGCTTGTATGAAAGGAAATAAAGGTAGTGTGTATGAAGGTGGAACAAGAGTGCCACTATTTGTTAGGCTTCCTGGTAGAACTAAGGCGGGTGTTGAAATTGACAACCTTGCACGACACTACGATATTTTACCAACCTTAGCAGAATTGGCTGGTGCGGAGCTACCCAAAAATATAGATTTTGACGGACGTAGTTTACTTCCTTTAATAGACAATCCAGAAGCAGAATGGAGCGACCGTTATACTTTTTTCCACAAAGGCAGATGGAATAAAGCTGGTGTTGCTGGCAGGTGGGGAGAAGTAAACACCAATGCCGATTCTGCCAAGTACATCCAATTCGCTGTTAGAAACGAGCAATGGCGTTTGGTTGGGAAAGATGAGTTATACGACATCAACAAAGATCCGGAAGAGCAAAATAATGTGATGGAGGACAACCCCGAAGTTGTAGCCAAGCATTCCTGACTCACCATAGCCCTCTCTCCTTCATCCGCCAAAGGCGGACTTGCAAAGAGGGAGTCCTTCAACTGGCATTTCGTTAAGGTAAACTCTGGTCTATACAGAAATATACTGACTTAATTTCAATATTAAACTTGAATTAACAAGCTGCCCTTTGCGCATTTACTTGTCCGAGCTTAAGGGCGGATCATCCCTCTCTGGCTAGCTTTCGCTTGCGAAAGATAAGAAGAGAGGGACAGGAGGGTGAGTCAAGATGAAGAAACCAAAAGAATAGAATACTTGAATGCAAACCTTATAAAAGATGTATATACACGATAGCTCTCAAAAGGATTATTGTGAACCAGTATTAAATACTAAGCTGCCTCAATAACTTCTGGCGCTTCAAACATTTGATTAGGCCCTTCCACATCCTCGCACTTTTTAATATAGCACACACATGTATTAGCCGCGGTTGCCTGGCTCAATTGCGTGGTGGCTTTATCGGAAGTCAAGAAGTTTATTTGACCACTATTACATCTGCCTTTGCTGTCTCTGGAAGACCAGCTCCCACTTTGCAAACTTACCACGCCAACCCTAACTTTATCCGTTACAATTGCGCCAGCTAAAACCGCACCTCGCTCGTTGTACAATTCTACAACATCGCCATCGGTAATACCGTTTTTCTCTGCATCAGCAGGATTAATTAAAACAGGTTCTCTGCCTTGTACACCATATGTTTTATGTAGTTCCTCACAATTACCAAGTTGGCTGTGCAATCGGTTATATGGATGCGGACTCACCACATGCACTTGTCCTTCTTTCGCATTGCCCAAAAATTCAAATGGCTCCAAATATTTCGGCATCGGTGGACAATCTACTATGTCATAATCTGCAATAGTTTGGCAATACATTTCAATTTTACCCGAATCAGTTTTAAGTGGATTCTTTTCGGGATCATCATAAAACTCTCCGTAAGAAACATGCTTTCTTGCCCCTTCAGGAATTGGAAAAGTAACTACACCTTCATCCCAAAACTCTTCAAAAGTCATTACTTCTGGTCCCGAGCTTTCGGCATAAGCCCCCTTGATCCATTCCATAGGCGTTTTACCTCCGGTAAATTCCTCTTCCTTACCATATAATGCAGCCAGTTTTCTAAAAATATGCCAGTCGTCTAAACTTTCCTCAACAGGTCCAATTACCTTCTTTTGGGCATAAATCCTATCACGACTATAGGCACTTCCATAATGTATATCATCCCGTTCGAGCGTAGTTGTGACAGGTAAAATAATATCACCTTGTTGAGCAGTAATCGTAAACATTGGATCTTGCACAATTATAGTCTCTACTTTTTCCATGGCCTTAACAGTAGCGTTAAAATCTTGGTGATGCGATAACAAATTACTTGATGTGGTGTAAATCAAATTCAACTTTGGATACTTTACCGTGTCGCCGTCGTAGAAGAACTCCTTACCAGGATTATTAATGGCTTCGGTTATTCTAGATGCTGGAATATAGGATTCAACTGGATTTTCCAACTCCTCCATCCAGCCTGGCATCTTTTTCCATGCTTGCGGTAAACCAGCTCCACTGTAATGCCAATTGAATCCAACACCTTCTCCAGCCTTTCCATAACTGCCAAGTAAGCAACAGAAATTAATCATTGACCAATGTACTAACTCACCATGACTAGCTCTTTGCAAGGACCAAGAACCTGCAATTTGCGTTTTTTTCGAAGCAATTAATTCAGCTAATTCGATTATAGATTCGGCAGATAAACCTGTAATGCCAGCTGCCCATTCAGGAGTAGTCGGTTCACCTCCATCTTCGCCCAGCAAATAAGCAATGTATTTTTCGGAACCCGTAGCATGAGTTTTCAAGTAGTCTTTATCTTGTAAATCGTTCACCACCAAATGGTACGACATTGCCAAAAATAATGCTTGATCTGTATTCGGAATAATTTTAATTGTATCTGCTCCCAATTTTTCCGCCGACTCAGTAACTTGAGGATCTATACTTAAAAACTGAATGCCTGCATCTCTAAGACCTTCCCAGTTTCTATACATTCTATGATCTGGCACAGCTTCATCAATCCTCAAATTCTTAAACATGTCGCAGCCCACCATAACAAACAACTCGGTGTTTTCCTTAAGCACTTCCCATGTTGTGGGATCGCCATTAGGATTCTCGCCAACAATATATGGCAGTAAAACGCGCATGGCTCCTGTAGAATAATTACTAACGGTAACAGTATTGCCACCTATGGTCGACATAAATCTATCTTGTAAAGTTCGAGGGTAAAACATATGCCCTTCCGACCAACCATTATAGGTACTCAGAATTCCCTCATTGCCATGTTCCTCAATTGTTTTGTCCAAAGATTTTTTCACTAAATCAAGTGCAGTGTCCCAATCTACTCGAACAAACGGTTCCTTGCCCCTCAATTCGGGCTTGGTGTCCCCTCCAAGGTTTTCTAAAAACGACTTCCTTACCAAAGGATAATTAACCCTTGTTTTGGCGTAAGTTTTTTCTAGCACGCCTATCGTTAACATCTCAGAAGGACTTGCGTCTAGAGCAGCAATTGGATCAACTTTAGTTAATTTACCATCTACCACCGTAGATGTAAAAGGTCCCCAATAGTTTGCGTGAAACATCTTTACTTGCGCTTTTACTTCTGTAACGCATGATGAAACTAGGGAAGTAGCAGAACCTACCATCGCTGCCATTGCAGTGAATTTAACACCTAAACCTAAAAAATTTCGTCTGTTTATTTTGTTGCTCATAATCAATCGCTCTAAGTCTCGAAAGATAGAAAACTTAGATAATATAAACGGCCTGATCCAACAAGCCTTTTCCTATTTTCGCTTTAGTACTGGTTTAGTCGGCAAACGAAACCATAAATAACATTCCAACCAACAATGAATCAAATTTTACAAAGCAAGGGGCTGCATGGCGTAACGCAGTTTGCCATGTCGGCTTATTGGTTTTGGAGCAGTTTGCAACGATACCTCGATCAAAAAAGCAACGATATCGTTTTCATATTTATGTATCCTAATTGGATGCTTTTTACAAACATGGCTGTTGGAATTATTGGGATAGTATTCAGCTTTTACACCATTTCGGGAAGGGTAAAATACTACATCGGATATCGAATAGTTTTTGTTGCAGTCCTAGTAAAATTAGTGGCAACAGTACTCGAATTTTTTAATTAGCTATGTGAATAGATTATTAGTTTAGATTTAAACCCTAAATAAAACAGAATGAACTTTAAAAAAATCATTTCCTTAATAGGATTCATTGCAATAGTAATAGCATCCTGCACCACTACTCCCAAAAATGAAAGTGCCGATTTAATAATAACAGGCGCCAAAATATATACTTCCAACAAGCAACAACCTTGGGCAGAAGCAGCCGCTATTAAAGATGGCAAGTTCATATATGTTGGCGATTCAGCTGGAGTTGTTTCTTACAAAACCGATAGCACAAAAACATTTAATCTAAACGGACAATTGGCTATTCCTGGAATGGTAGATGCCCATGCTCACCCAGGCTATATTGATGTGGAGCACTATGGTCAAATTGATGAAGACAATAAGGAAGATATGCTGGCGGCGGTTAAAGAATATGCCGACGAAAATCCAGATGATGAATGGTTAAGGCTTTGCTGCTGGCCAACGGATATGTATGTACATGGCAACCAAGGCCCAAATAAAGAAGAGCTGAATGCCGTTGTCCCAGATCGAGCTGTGTGGTTTTCGAGTGAAGCATGGCACGACAGTTGGCTAAATTCTAAAGCATTGGAAGTAATTGGAGTTGATGAAGACACTCCCGATCCCAAACCGGGCTTGGCAACATATGTAACCGATGAAGATGGTAAACTAACCGGCTGGGTGAAAGAAGGTGCAGGTTGGCAACATTTTATCGATCAATTTGGTTTTACAGAAGGTGCTCACAAAAAATCTCATGAGGAGAACATGGTGATGGCTTTGCAAGTGCTAAGCGAAAACGGAATCACGACGCTTTATGATGCGGGCAACTTTGGTTTCGAAGATCAGGTTTACAGCTTTATTTCGAAGTTGGAAAAAGAGGGGAAGCTACCCGTTAGGTACGAAGGCACATATCAAATTTTTACGCCAGATAGAACTCAAAAAGCCATTCCCGAAATGAAACGCTATCGAAAAGAATATGGAGGGAAACGTCTTCAATTTAATACAGTAAAACTCTTTATGGATGGCATTAACGAAAATCACTCTGGAGGGTTGTTAGCCGCTTACATGGACGACACAAGTTATGTGGGTACTACCATGTTATCTGTTGAAGAACTCCGTGATTTTCTGTTAGAACTTAACCACGAGCAAATGGATTTACATGTACACACCATTGGAGATTTAGCTGTTAGAAATGTTTTGGATGCAGTTGAAGCAGCGCAAAAACTAGTGGAAGGCGATTTTTACACAAGGGTAACAATTGCTCATTTAGAGTTGATCGCTCCAAGCGATTTACCTCGAATTGAAGAACTAGGAGTGATTTGCAATTTTACGCCTTGGTGGCTCGGAGTAAACCACAATGATGTTCTAGAAGTTTCTCTTGGAGAAGAGCGATATGCAAATATGTACAAAGCAAAATCTCTTTTTGATGTGGGCGCCATCGTAACTTTTTCGAGCGATGAATGGTGGGGCGACGATTTAATTTCTACTTATTTAAATCCGTATTTCGGAATGCAAATTGGACATAACAGGCAGTTTCCAGAAGAATGGAGGGAAACCAACGACGACGGAATTAGAGCGCCCAGCAACGAACAATTAAGTATAGCACAATTGCTTGAAGGATATACAATCAATGGTGCTTACCAAGTACGAATGGAGAACGAAATTGGCTCGATTGAAACGGGTAAACTTGCCGATTTTGTAGTGCTCGACAAAAATATTTTCGAAATTGATCGCTATGAAATTTGGAAGATTAAACCTTCGGCTGTTATTTTAGAAGGCGAAATTATTCAGGGTTCATTAACCAAATAATACAATCCATTAAGGATGCATCAGGTTGCAACCTCTAATGTCGCTGTTATCAAATCTGCCTAAAATTTCGAAGGATTCGTTTTTGTTTTTCTTGCCTAAATCTTGTGTCGCAATAAAGGCACATGAATTAATATTGGCCAAATCAATAACATTGATTCCACCGTTTACGCCATCTCCCACTAACGAAAATGGATCGTTTGTATCGCGAATAAATACTTTCATCCAAGGCGGACATTTAAAGATGCCATTTGCCTTTGAATAAGCCTGAGACAACAATTCTGTCATGCCATATTCGGAACTAACCGTTCTCACTTTAAAGCCTTCTTTAAGGATGTCGTGCATTTCAGATCGAACCATTTCTTTCCTTCGGCCTTTCATACCACCAGTTTCCATAATAATGGCTCCCGGCATTACAACATCCGCCTGCTCAACAAAATCTAACAAGGCAAAACTAACACCCAGGATAATCATCCTTTTGCCCGAATTTAAAACAGAATTCAGATGCTTTTCTAACAACGAAGGATCTTTATCGAAAGCCCCACTCCCATTTTTGTGCGTCATCTCAATTAAATCCGTCATCATATAAATCAACGACGAATTTTCGTTATCAAAATAACTTGGCAGTAAAACCATAAAACAATAGCCATCAATGTCGCCAAAGGCATGTTCGAAGCCTTTTCTGTAACTCGTTTCATAAATGGATAAATCCATTACATGATGCGCACTTCTGCCTTCATCGCCAGTTCCGCTGCTATAAAAAACAGTTTCTGCTTCGCCATCGCCGCAAATTACCTTTTGACTTTTAAAGAATTCTATTGGTAAATATGGAATCTGTTCAACACTTTTTACTGTTGCAGGATCAACCTTAATGCCGTCTACATAGGTCTTATATATTGCATTTTGCTGATATTGAAACTGAAACAACTGCAGCGCCAATTGCTCAAATGTTTCATTCGAATCAATTTGAAATACTTTCTCCTTAAAATCGTTTACTTCCAATGATTCCATTGCTTAATTAAATTTACCTCACATTTTATCATGAAAAATTAGTTAATTTTATTTTATGATGTTAACAAAACAACTGATATATCTTTTTATGGCAGCCTTGCTAATAAATAGCTGCGTGGACTCCCCCGAGTTTCCAGATACGCCAAACATAGAATTTATCAGTTTTACAGAACAATCGGATGGTTCGGCAATCATTACAATTGAATTTCAGGATGGCGATGGCAACATTGGGGAGTTTATGTATGACACGCCTATTGTAAACAATTTATTTTTGGACTATTACAGAAAAAATGATGAAGGAGTTTATAAAGACACTGCCGAAAGTGGAAAGGCTTATTACGCAATTCCTCTAGATTATTCCATGCCAAGTCTTACACCGCTTGGTCAGAATAAAGTGTTGCAAGGCGAAATTCAAATTAAAATTGATAATCCTTGGTTTGATCCGGGCGCCAATAAAGACGATACAATTAAATACAACATTCAATTGCACGACCGCGACTCCAACGAAAGTAACATTGTTACAACGGGGCCAATCCCGATTCCTTAATCTTTCTCTCCAATTAACGCTTCGGTCACATTAATAATGTGATCACCAATCTTCTCGCATCTCGAAAACAAATCGTTGTAAATCATGCTGTTTTCTACTTCATACATTTCCGACTCAATTGTTTTGTAGTGCATCTTTCTCAACTCATTTCTACATTTGTTAATAGCCTGCTCTGCTTCCACTGCACTATCAACAGTAACAGTACTGTCATCTTCGTTAGCTAAGTTCGACATCATTATCCTATGCGCATTATCCATTAAGCCAAGCATCTTAACCATACTAGCTCTTTGCTCTTCTCTTAATGTAATACCCTTATCCAACATGCGCTCCATGCCTTTCGACATTTGATAATAGATGTCTCCAACTCTCTCTAAATCCGTTATAATTCCAAGGATTCCTTGAACTCGTAATGAAGACAATTCAGACATTTCCACTTGAGAAACTTTCGCTAAATAATCGGCAATTTCAACCTCCATTTTGTCGGTGATGTCCTCGTACTTAGCCGTTTTCTCAATTAAAACCTTACGTTGTTTTTTATCAGTATTGCTTATTAACTCCGTCATAAAGCCATGCATTTTGTAAGTTACTTTTCCAAAATGAACCACTTCTTGTTTAGCTTTCAGAATTGAAATTTCGGGAGTAGCCGTTATTCCACCAACAATAAATTCGAGGTGATGCTGTTCGTCCTCATCGTTTACAGATGGTACCATTCTTATCACAAGCCGTTCTATTACTGGCACAAATCCAATTAAGAAAGCCAAGTTCAACACGTTAAAGGTTGTGTGAAACAATGCCAACGCATATTTTATTGATTTGTAGTCGGAAGTATCATGAAGCGGTGAAACACCAAACTCATTTACCAAGTAAGCATCAATCCATTCTATATAGAACGGCATTATTAAAATCATCCACACTACGCCGAACATGTTGAAGATAAAGTGTCCCCTAGCTGCTCTTTTTGCATGTACATTACCAATAAGCGACGCCAAGTATGCAGTAATTGTAGTTCCAATATTTTCTCCTAATACCATCGATGCAGCCACATCAAAAGGAATCCAGCCGTTGTTACACATCACAATGGTTAAGGCCATAGCCGCGCTGGATGATTGCACCACCACCGTTAGCAGCGTACCTACCCCAACAAATAGTAAAATTGATGCATACCCCATATCCGCATAGTCTTTAAAGAAAGCAAGCATACCGGGGTTATTTTTAATGTCTGGAACCGCATCTTTCAAATATTCTAATCCCATAAAAAGCAATGCAAATCCAATTAGAATTTCGGCAGTATGCTTAAACTTCGGGTTCGATAAAAACATCATTGGTAGGCCAATTGCAATAATTGGAAGCGCATAATGTGCCAAACTCATTTTGCCAAATCCTAAAAGACTTAGTAGCCATGCTGTAATTGTAGTACCCACATTGGCACCCATAATAACACCAAGCGATTCGGAAAGTGAAAGCAGACCAGCATTCACAAAACTTACTACCATTACAGTAGTTGCGGAAGATGATTGAACCAAACAAGTAATAATTAGACCTGTCGCAACACCAAAAAATCGGTTAGAAGTCATGGCTCCTAAAATGGATCTCATTTTGGCTCCAGCAACTTTCTGAATGCCCTCGCTCATCACTTTCATCCCGTAGATGAAAAATCCCAACGCTCCAACCAACTTAAAAACTTCGTAAATTCCGAACTCCATAATATTATCTTTCTATAATTATTACAAAACTATCTTGGAATACGGGAAATGAGGGTGAATCAATGTTAAGTTTACATTAACTCTATAGCTAAACGGGCTGTAACAAAGCTTCTAACGCATCACCTATTGCAGTATACAGTGCTGTGTAAGAACTGCTTACGGAACCTGAATTAATCTCATCTAGATTAATTAGTACATTTTCTAATGTTAACTCATTTTGCTTAACAGCATAAAAATTGCCCCTTTTAGTATGGTAATCGCTTAAATATTCTTGTTCCGTTTGTCCCGGTGTTGGTACTAAAATGGCCGATTTCCCCAAAACCGTTAAATCCATTATGGACGAATAACCCGCTCTACAAATAATATGGGTAGAACTTTCGATGGCATTTTGCAAATCTGATGACAACAAATGAGGAACTACTTTAACATTGTCATTAATTATATCCTCAGTACCATCAACAGTTCCCGAAACAATTAATGTCTTTTTAGAAGTAGCAATAATCTGTTCCGTAATTATTTTTTCGAAGATAGATCGCTGCGGTTCTGGGCCAGAAATAATCACCAGTATGTCGTATTGCTTTACTACTTCATGCTCGCTTTTCGAAAACCTTGAGAGCACACCCAGATGTCTCGTTTTAACTTTTAATCCAGCAGAGTCGCTTAAAGTTCCACTTAGTGAAGCGTCACCTTCAACATCAGGAATCCAACATTCCGAAAATCTATTGATCAATTTTCTGTTCCACGAATTCAACCAATTTGCAAAAGCAGGAGCTTTAATTTGAATTTGATGGGTAATAAAAATCGATGGAATTTTATCCGACCACAAACCATATCGGTTGTCGGAAATAACCAAATCAATATTTAAGTCGTCTATTATTCTTTTGAGTGCTTGGTGCTCCTTTCTTATTCCCGACAGTATTTTTGGAACACTCAAAAGCATTTTGAGCTCCATGTTATGTTCGGAATATGAGATATCGTATCCCGGCAAAACGACAAATTTTAATTCAGGAAATTCTAATTTCAACAACCTCAGAGGTGCTTTATCCGAAGCTATAACAACCTCATGATTCAGCTCCAAAAGCGCCCTAATAATCGAAATACACCTTGTGGCATGGCCTAAACCCCAATCTAATGGTGATATTAAAATCTTTAATTTATTGGTCAAAGAATAATTTAAATTTGTCTCAAATAAAGTTAAGGCAATATAGTTATGAATCGCGAGAAAGTTACACAACAAATAACCAAATGGACAGAGCAGCTTAAAACCAACACCGCTTTGTTTTCCGACAATTTTGGCACTTTAAGTTCCGATCAGCTTAATTGGAAACCCAATGATGCTACTTGGAGCATTGCCCAAGTGGTAGATCACATCGTTTTAATTAACGAAAGCTACCAACCAATTATAGAGTCGGCTCAAAAAGGTACGTTATCGCTTCCTTTTTTATCAAAATTCGATTTCGTAAACAAAATGCTGGGCAAAATGATTTACAATGCTGTTTTACCAGACAGAAAAAAGAAGATTAAAACTTTTCCTATTTGGGAACCATCAGAAAGCAATATCGGCAGTAATATTATTGAACGATTTGTAAAAAGTCAGAACAAAATAGAAAAGTTAATTGCTTCGTGTAGCGATTTACTCGAACAAGATACAGTGATTTGTTCGCCTGCAAACACTAAGATTACATACACTTTAAAAATGGCGTTTTACATTGTAATTGCTCACGAAGAGCGACATTTTTATCAGGCAGAAGAAATATAAATTAAATAGTTAGACGTGGCGGGGAAGAATAAATTAATGCGCTTTGCAGCGTTGAAAACATTCGAAAATGTTTTTCAGCAAGATTTAGAAGAGATCAAAGACGGGTTTAGATTGAGAGGGAAATGGGCGAAAGAACATTTCAAAAACGACAATCCAATTGTGTTAGAATTAGGTTGTGGCAAAGGTGAATACACAGTGGCACTGTCGGAAAGATACCCCGATAAAAACTTTATAGGAGTTGATATTAGAGGAGAACGACTTTATCACGGAGCCAAAAATGCGCTAGAAAAAAAATTAACCAACGCCGCTTTTATAAGAACATACATCGAAAAGATTGACATGTATTTCGGCAAGAATGAAATAGACGAATTGTGGTTCACCTTTCCCGATCCGCAGTTGAAACAAAGCAGGATTCCCAAAAGGTTAACATCTCCTGGCTTCATCGATTTGTATAGAGCATTCTTAAAAAACAAATCGAAAATCCATTTAAAAACCGATAACGAAGTAATGTTCGATTATAGCCATGAAGTGGCTAAAGAATTAGGCTTCGAGGTTTTAACCGCCACCAATAACTTGTACGGCGAAGAACACGATGAAGCACTTGACGTGAAAACCTATTACGAACAAATCTATTTAGCAGAAGGTTTAAAAATCTGTTACCTCAAGTATTTATTCGATGAAAAAGGATAACGACTTTTTCGATAATGTTTATTCAGTTGTTCGGTTAATTCCGAAAGGCAGAGCATCTTCCTATGGTGCAATCGCCAAATATTTAGGATCGGCCCGAGGAGCACGAATGGTTGGTTGGGCAATGAATAATTCTCATGCCCAATCGGAAAATGTACCAGCACACAGGGTGGTAAACCGAGTTGGATTGCTCTCTGGAAAAAACACTTTTCCATCCCCTTTTCAAATGCAAGCTTTATTGGAAGAGGAAGGAATAATGGTGAAAGACGATCAAATAGAAAATTTCGACTCTGTTTTTTGGGATCCAAATACAGAATTAGACATTGAACGGTGACCTTAAATTCATTAATTTTGTCGCCTCAATAAAATCCTGAAAGACCAATGATATCAAAAGAAGATGTGTTGCATGCAATGAAGTATGTAATTGAGCCCGACCTCAAAAAAGACCTTGTAGAATTAGACTTGGTTTCTAATATTGAGGTTAACGATAAAGGCGTAAGCTTTGAAGTAAAGGTGAGCAACCCTGCCATGCACAACAAAAAGCGCATGGAAGAAGCTTGTATTCACGCAATTGATCGATTCTTTAAAAACGTTGGTGAGGTAAATGTTACCATCTCAGGGATGGAAAAATCTTCGGATAGAAGTCCAGAACTGAGAACTGTATTGCCAAACATTAAAAATATTATTGCCGTTGCATCTGGTAAAGGCGGCGTTGGCAAATCCACCGTAGCTAGCAACGTTGCTGTTGCATTGGTTCAAAAAGGATTTAAAGTAGGCTTTGTTGATGCAGATATTTATGGTCCTTCTGCGCCAATTATGTTTAACGTACAGGGAGAAAAACCACTGCCAGTTGAAAAAGATGGCAAAAACATGATGGCTCCTGTTGAGAGCTATGGTGTAAAGATTTTATCTATCGGTTTCTTTACAGAACCAGATCAAGCGGTTGCTTGGAGAGGGCCAATGGTATCCAAAGCACTTAATCAAATGTTTTTAGAGGCCGATTGGGGTTCGTTAGACTTTTTAATTATCGATATGCCTCCAGGAACTGGTGATGTTCACTTGAGCTTGGTTCAAACTATTCCGTTAACTGGAGCTATTATTGTAACTACACCTCAGGATATTGCGCTTGCAGATGCAAAAAGAGGAGTAGCTATGTTTGGCATGGACACCATTAATGTAAAGGTGTTGGGATTGGTTGAAAACATGGCTTATTTCACACCTACCGAATTGCCAGATAACAAGTATTATATTTTTGGACAAGAGGGTGGTAAAAAGTTAGCTGAACAAATGAAAGTTCCTTTGTTGGCAGAAATTCCTTTGATTCAAAGTATTCGTGAGGCATCCGATGCAGGTCGACCAGCTTCGTTACAAAACGATACAATTTCGTCTAAAGTGTTCGATAGCTTGTGTGACAATATTTTAAAGCAAATCGACTTAAAAAAAGCAACTGCAGCTACAGAATAAAATTCGTAACTTTGATACATCACTAATTAAAGGATATTGGAAGATCTTAATAAAAAAATAGAAGCAGCAATTAACAGCTATCGCCCATTTTTACAAAGCGATGGTGGAGATGTGCGTTTTATTGGGATTACAGCCGATAATGTGGTGAAAATCAATCTAGTTGGCGCATGTCGCGAATGCAATATGAGCCCATCTACACTTTATGGTTTGGAAGAAGCCATAAAAAAGGCTGTTCCTCAAGTTATTTCTGTAGAAACAATTTCTGACTAATTACTCCTCAAGCTACTGGCTACCTGGCCATTAAGTGCAATTTAGCGGCAATCCGATAAAGGTCAATTGTTTAGCTCTTTTAGCCATTTATTAACACTCGCAAATATACCAATGTAGCAAACTAACCATTTCAATTTTAATAAGTTATAAGTAAATCAAATTAAGACCGTTGCAAAAGCCTAACAAATGAATTATAGACTTATTTATTGGAAATATTGCTCAATATTGATCTTTTAAGCTGTTAATATTTGAGCATAATGCTATTTATTTCGCTATTTTCTTGTTAGATTCCTCAGTT
>JABSPQ010000301.1 GCA_013214205.1 Flavobacteriales bacterium | reverse complement strand
TTAAAATGAGGAAGGGTAAAAATCATTTTTGCCTAAAACGCTACATAAATATTATGGCAATGAAAAAAGCAACAACCGAAGTGCAACAGTTATTAACACCCAATTTAGCAAAAGTGGCTTAACGATGCGTAACATGAGTAACTCATAACTTTCACTCCAACCATCTACATAGTCGCCCAAAAAAATAAGGTGATCGTCTTTCGTTACTTTGGCTCTTTCAAGCACTTGATGTAGTCCCTTTAAGCCCCCGTGAAGATCTCCAATTACTAAAGTTCGCATCGTTAATGGCTTATTCGAATAGTTCTTGTTCGTCGTCATCTTCACCACCTAACTCCAATGCTTTCACACTTTGAACCGCATTACCAGCAATCCCTTTAATGGAGCCATACATGTCGATTGTATTGGTGGTTACTTTTTCGATTTGTTTTTCTCTCTGTTTCCAGATTCTTTGCATCGATCTTTTTTCGCTTTCTAAGTCGTTGCGCATTTGCGAGAATCCTTCTACAATCGCTTCAACTTGCATACGGAATGTGTTGCCCGTTAAAAATTCGTAGAGCATTTCCATTTTTTCGCCCTTGTTTTCTTGGGTTGATACAGCCGTACTTAACTGAATGATCGACTCTCTTAACACCGCGCACAAACCTTTAAATTCTTCGTAATTACAAATCCAGATTCCATCTTTGAGGCCCATTCTGTCCATGTCGGATGGCATAACTTCGGTAACCAAAACACCAATGTTTGCGCCCTTCGCTCTAATGTCGGCTTTGAATTTTTCTATCCAACTCGGTTGAAAATCTTTGGTACGCTTGCTTTCATAATAAATTAATCCGCAATTTTGAACGCTTCTGGTATTTACTATTTGAATACAATCGCCACCTCTTGCACCTTTCTTAATCTCTTCTATTGTGTCCAAGGGAAATTTATCGGCCAACCATTCTTCTATGGCGAGTTCTTGCACTTCACCTTGTAATTGCATTGAGCCTTGCTCCTGCTTGCGTTTCATTTCTTCGGTAAGGCTCTTTTGATCTTCTAGCTGCTTTTGAAGCTCTTTGAATTTGAGCTCGTTTTTCTCTTCTTCAAATTTTCTAATCTTTTCTTTCTCTTCGATCAAGGTAGCGCTCAGTTTCTTTTGAGCTTCTGCTTCTGCAGCTTCTTTTAGCTCGCCTTTTTCTCTTTTTAGTTTTTCAATCTCTGCTTTAGAGACGTTGAGCTCTTTTACTTGCTCCGATTTTTCGTTGAGCTCTTTTTGAAGGGAAGCGAATTGTTCTTCATTTTCTTCTTTTAGTTTGCTCTTTAATCTTTCTTCAATGGCTCTTTTTTCTTCTCGGAGTGTCTTCTCTAATTTTTCTTGAAATAACTCATTGGCTTGCTTTTTCTTTTGCTCAAATTCTTCTTGGGCTTTGCTTAAGCCTTCTAATTCTATTTCTACTTTCTTTTTTTCTTGAGCAATTTGTGCTTGGTACTTTTTCTTTATTTCATCTTCTAGTTGATGAGACAGAATGTCTTGAACATCTATAGAGGTGCCACATTTAGGGCAATTTACTTGGGATTCGTTTTTCATTTTAGGGGTATCGAATTAGCCTAGTAAATAAAGTGATTTTTGAGGGAAGATGCTAGAAAGAATTGAGTGGGAATTTATTGATTAATTCTGACGAAAATAGAAAAAGAAATCCCCTGAATTCTGGAGAATAATCTACACCCTAAAGCCAATCATGCAAACATCGTCCATTTGTTCTTGATTGCCTTGCCAATCTTTGAAGGTGGTTTCTAATACTTGATTTTGTTCGGCCATAGGTTTCTCTTGGATGCTTACTAATAGAGATTTGAATTGTTTCGATTTAAATTTCTTTCCTTTCGGGCCGCCGAATTGATCTACAAAACCATCTGAGAAAATATAGCATGTATCGCCTTTTTCTAATTCGTATTCGTGGGTGGTGAATGGTGCTGGGTTTTCTACTTTACCTATGGCTTGCTTATTAGCCTTTGTTTCCAATACTTCTCCGTTTCTTATTATTCAAAGCGGATTGTATGCACCTGCAAATTTCAATTTGTTTCCTTCTAAAGAACACAAACAAATATCCATTCCGCCTTTAACATCGTCGTCTGCTTTTTCGAATTCTTCTATTACAATTTCTCTGGTTTTGTCTAAGGTTTGGCCAGGATCGGTTAAACTATATTCTCTTACAGAACGATTGAGTGCGTTGTTGCACAAAACACTCATCATTGCTCCTGGTGCCTCGTGGCCTGTACAATCTGCTGCTGCAAATAATATTTTATTGTCCTTTTTATGTATCCAATAAAAGTCTCCTGCTACAACATCTTTAGGTTGGTACATAACAAACGAATTGGGCAAGTATTCATTCACCATCCTATCGGGAGGTAAAATTGCTTTCTGAATTCTTTGTGCGGACGCAATGCTATCGGTTATTTCTTTGTGCGCTTCTTCTATCTCTGCTTTTTGAGCTAGCACTAATACGTTTGCTTTCTTTTTCTGTCGGTAGCTGTGCAGTGCCCAAAAACCAAGTGCTGATATTACTAATATGGAACCGACTGCTAGGGCTATTAATGTTCTCTGTCTTTCTATTTCTCCTGCTTTTTCACTGATATCCCCTTTCTGATTCTGTATTTCAACTTCCCGTCTTTGAACCAATTCTTCCGTAGATTTTAATACATCTTCTACCTCCGAATATTCAGATCGAATTTCAGCTAATCTCTTCTCATCTATTTCCAGTTGGTCTTGCTGGTCGTCCATCTCATTGCTCATCTCCAAGATTCCTTTTTCTTGGTGATCCATTTTCTCTATTTGTTCTTGAAGCAGTATTTTCTGATCCTCGATCATGTTCTTCTTTTCAATAATTGATTTTCGGTGTTTGGTTAAATGACTTTCTTGTTCGTCTAGTTTGTCTATTTGCTCTTGTAATCTCTTCTTGTTATTTTCAATTTCGTCTAATAATTCCTTTTGAACCCCAATTATTTCGTTAAGATCTTTTGTATCAATCGTTATTGTTTCGTCATCACTATCAGCCAAGTTTTCCACCTTTTCCAGAACACTATTCCATTCAGTTTCAGTTAAAATTGCCAAGTTTTTTAGTAATTTACTCACTTTCAAATTTGCCCTTTTAACCCTCTCTTCACTTAGTTCAAACCTTACTCTATTCTTCGTCACTATCATGTTAATCAGAGGCTTACCGTATGGATAGTTGTCGGATACCAGCAAAGTAGAACTCCCCTTTATACTATCATTAATCACTGCAAGCTCTGTATTGCAGGATTTGTCGAAATAAACGATTTTATTTTCCTTAACTGATTCAAGGTTAGTTAACTCCGATATTACAACATGGTTTGTGTAATTTTTGTTCTTGTTATGCTTAACAGCCATTTTCTGAAGTGCATTGAATACGGTTTTATTTCCTACTAATACTGCTATTCTAAAAGTGTCGGTATAAGCGTCTACGGGCCATTCAATATATTTAGAGAAGTTGTATACAAATACCGCCTTAATTTCTCCATTGGTATCGCGGTTTTGCCTTGAGGCCAATTCCTGCAGAAAAAAGCAGGACAATAATTAGAATGAAGCTCTTTTGTGTAATGATTCTGTTTCAATTTGAGTTTGTCTTTAGCAAATTAAATTTAGCTTTTGTAACTAGGAAAGCTACTTAGTTTTAATCAAGAGAATTCCTCGAAGCTCTGCTTCGGGGTTTAGAAACTAAGTGATTATCTTTGTCTTATGAGTGAACATATTCATAAGAGGCATAATAAGAGTTTGTTGTTGTGTCATTTAGTGTGTCCAATCAAATATAG
>JABSPQ010000300.1 GCA_013214205.1 Flavobacteriales bacterium | reverse complement strand
TTAAAATGAGGAAGGGTAAAAATCATTTTTGCCTAAAACGCTACATAAATATTATGGCAATGAAAAAAGCAACAACCGAAGTGCAACAGTTATTAACACCCAATTTAGCAAAAGTGGCTTAACGATGCGTAACATGAGTAAGTAATAAGAATAAACCAGTTTCAACGTTAAAATATAAAATGAAGAAAAAAATTCTTTTTGTAATAATTCTGCTTTCCGTATTTGTTGGGAGAAGGGATTGCATGGCATCGAGAATTTATTTGGCCACTGACACGGTAATTAAGTATAGTCCAATAATTATTGAAGGAAATGTCATCGATGTGACACCAGCATATTGGGTGGATAAAACGATTTATACTTCTTACATTATTCAGGTTTACAAAGTATTCAAAGGTAATATGACAAAAAAATATATAGAGATACCAATGAGGGGTGGCCAAATAGGAAATCAAATAATTCATAACTCATCATGTGGATCATTGCATCTAACAGGAAAGGGTAGGACAGGGATTTTCTTCTTATCCCTTCCTAATAAATTAGATACAGTTTTGAACAAAAAGTTTCACAATTCAGGAGATTCTATAGCAGGTCATTTTATTGTTCATCCTAATTACGATGTTTTAAGTTATGGGGGTTATGGCAACGTTGAAAAAAACATATATCAACATATCGAAAGCCTGACAGGTCAGAAAAGAAAAATAATATCTAGGCCAGAAGTTAAAGATAAAAATGTCCGTGAATGGTTGATGACTAGTGACCGAACAGAATTGCTTGATAAAGTTGGTATGACTTTAAAATTCTCACACGAGGAACTTAACCCTAGACAAAAAACATTTGATCTATGGGTTAATCTTAAATCAAACGTGCTTTATACTGATTTGCATTCGATAGAATTTGCTATTAAATATAATTCTGAAACCTTTGGGACTTATGTTGTAAAAAATAAGACTGTTGAGTTTAACAATCCGAACAGATATCATCGTTGGAAAGGAGAACCTGTTTCTGCCTTACTCATTGGAGATAGTGCATACCAAACTAATATTACAGATCTTGACAGTTCAACAGTATTAATTTCCATTAAATCAACCAATAAGGAAAAAGGGGGTTTTCAGTTTGCAAAAAAAGGAATCGCTTTAATGTGTTTCAAAATCAAAGACTTTAATTCTCAAACTCAATTTTCTTTTATACCCAATAAGGCAAAAGGGAAATATTATGACTATGAGAACTCCCAAATATCTTCCCTTAGCTATGTTTATTGTGGGTCAGGACTAGACGTTCTTCCTCATTCGTACAAAACTCCATTTGTTTCGAACTTTTCACCCGATTCAATTAAGTGCGGAGAAAGTGAAACATTAACTATTAATGGGATACATTTTCTGTCTGATAAAACGAGGGTTTTAATTAGGTGTTCTAAAGATCAATGTGTTTTTTATGCTTCTATACCCAGTTCGGATTTTATATCTCATACGGACACTACCATTACACTTAATATACCTTGTAAGTTGGATATAGGTGGTTCTGCGTGTGGAAGTATGTTCCCAACAAAATCAGGGTTTATAGTTGATAAATCAGGATTGACGAAAGATTCGAATAGTCCAAGAAAGTTAATTATTATTCAACCTGATTAGGTCAACTCAAAGTACGTTCAGTAATTCATACTATTCTTATAGTAATGCCTCTTTTAATTTCCCTAATAAAACCATCCCTTCCTCCAAATTTAGGTTCGATCGTCGTCCCTTTGCCGCTACTGCTCTTTAAAGCCTTGATACTTAACAGTATCAAGGCTTTTTTATTTCAACGACAGAGGGATTATCGAACCTATTGTAGAAATTAATATTATCTTTGGACGTTATATACTGGGAACGAACGACTTATTAATCCCCTACAAATTACTAAAATATGCGAATATGATGAATCTTATTAAATCAATCACAATAGCTTTAATTTTAGCAACTTTGTTAGCTTCATGCTCTAAAGAGGACGGGAAACATGAATGTTATGATAAAAAACTTGAAAAGAACACAAATTGGTGCCCTGCCGATTGTCCCGGATTTACTGCTTGCAATGGAGAGACATATTGTAACTCATGTAATGCTGCCGTAGAAGGGTATGGCTCACCTGAATAAAAACATTAATAACATCAAATAAACACAAGTTGATTCTTATGTGATGATCCTTTAATCTTGGACTCGCCCTATTCGGGCTAAAAGCGCCATCCCTTCTAATAGATTTAGGTTCGATCGTCGTCCCTTTGTCGCTACTTTTCTTAAAGCCTTGATACGAAATCGTTTCAAGGCTTTTTCTTTTTAACCCGAATAGGATTCTCGAACCTTTCTGTTTGAAGCGAGATTTCTACTTGAAACAAAATTTAAAAATCGGAGTCTTCCAAAATAAAAATTTCGCTTACTTCAACCTCGAACACATGTGCTAAACGGAGAGCCAATATGGTAGACGGAACATACTTACCAAGTTCCATTGCATTAATGGTTTGTCTACTGACTTTGATTAACCTTGCTAACTCAGCCTGAGTAATATTCTTTTTTGCCCTTTCGACTTTTATGCTATTCCTCATTTGCTATTGAGTTATTCAATTTAAGTATTTGCCAATTGAATCTAATTATAAAGAATAATAAAACGGTAAACATGTTAAATACCAAAATGGTAAAAAACGATAATCCGTATATAAAAAGAATAGAAAACAGGAGAACCGCATAATTAATGTAAGTGGCCCAAACCAATGATTCCATCCTAATCTTAGCAACATATTCGTCTTCAAGTTTTTCCTTTGAGAAAGCTACAAACATAGCACTTATGATAATGAGCATACCAGATATCTCATTAAGAAGATTATCTTTTTGAAAAGAAAAATACTCCTTATCTCCAGTAATCTCCTCGAAAATTAAAGCTGGCATATTAACATTTAAAAATTCAGGCCGATAATCAGTAAAAAAAGAAATACCACCAAGTATTAGAGCAAGAACAAGTATAACCCATCCTATTTTTTTAAATCTATGAGGAAATAAATAATTGACTTTCATGTAATAAAATTTGACTGAACACAAATGCATGAATATTCATACTAATTGACAAGTTTATTTTACATATAGTAAAACATATGAGTCATTAGTAACAATAATCCTTACTAGATGAATGCGTCAGCTTTAATTTCACCCTTCAGATCCCACAGTTTCTTCAAGTCCTTTAGTAACGATTGGTTCGAAAGCAGTCCTACTGGCGCTACATTTTTAAAAGCATTGATACGAAAGCGTTTCAGGGCTTTTTCTTTTTAACCCGAATAGGATTCTCGAACCTTTTACGTAGTTTTAACAGGATTAAAGAAATAAACCATATATGGTTTATTCAATCATCGGAAGTTATTAAAACATGATCAAAGGATTATTTGAAACCCACCTATTCGTAGAAGACTTAGAACGCTCCATGGATTTTTATCAAAATGTTATGGGTTTAAAACGATGTAATTTAAACGACAAAAGAAGAGTTGCGGCATTTTGGATAGGAAAACCCAAGCAATCAATGTTGGGTCTTTGGGAAATGCCAAAAGAAAAAATTGATAAAAGACATTTTGCCTTTGAATGTGATCCTGAATGGGTTATTAATGAATCTATTCCATTTTTAAAATCAAAAAATTTAGAATTTAGAAACTTTCTTAATGACGGAATTGAAAGGCCCATGGTTTTTGCTTGGATGCCAGCAGTTGCTATTTATTTCGAGGATCCAGATGGACATTCGCTTGAGTTCATTGGAATGCTAAGTGGAGAATCAAGGCCAGAAGATGGAGTAGTCTCCTACGAAGATTGGCTAGAAAAAAAATGATAAGTAATCTAATTGCCTAGACTATCTCAATTTCTTGTTTCAAATTCCACAATTTTTTCAAGTCTTTAAGTAGTAATTGGTTCGAAAGCAGTCCTATTGGGGCTCCCAAATCGAATTAGTTTAACATGCGCCATTTTATTGCTTGTTACATTAAGAAAATATAGTACCTTTGTGGCCACATCGCGGGATGGAGCAGTTGGTAGCTCGTTGGGCTCATAACCCAAAGGTCACAGGTTCGAGTCCTGTTCCCGCTACTCAGACATGCTATAACCCTCTGTAATTTAAAAACTTACAGAGGGTTTTGTTTTTTAACGGACAGTATCACGGACAATATTGGGAGAAAAGAAAGGTAATAACGACAAGACAAAAGAAGATCAAGAATTACTAGACTATATACAAAAAGTTCTAGACGATCCTAACATTGAAGTCGAAGTTCCGATGTCACCTGAAGACAGCCCCTTAAATTATCCAATCAAGGATCTTCTTGCCAATGTTAATGAGCAAGACCAAGAAAGGCTTTTCAACAAGATAGTATCCTGGATAGGTGATATTCTAATTCGTCCTTTTGAAAGCCGAATTAATATTGACCAACAGGATGAATGCTGCTCCTATCACACTTGGAACAGCAACACAGCAATTAAAGAAGATTTTATTAAAAAAATTCCGAAAGAAATAAACACGGATTCCATTAAATTTGAAACACTTGACGACATAGAAGCTATTCCAATTAGCCCAATTCCACTTTTCAACAACGCTTTACAGTCAATAATCAAATGTATATTACAAAAACCAAAGTCATTTGTTAAGCAATTCACCCTGGCTAACGAACTCTATTCCGATACAAAAGAAGAGGAAATATCTAGTTTAAAGTTATTAATCTCTGAATTTCGAACGTTTATTAACAGTAATGACTACCAACAATTGCCTATTCCCAACTTTTTCGTTATTAAAAATTATGATCATTTCGAAATTGGTGATGAACGAGATGCTTTAACATACTCTGAAAGATCCTTAGATTTCAAATACGATGTTCATGCATATATTGCATCTAAAATAACTTCCGACAACTTTACCAAAGTACTTATAAAAGTGTTTGAATATCGACTTAACAAGCTAAATAATGTAGAGATCAATGAGTTTTCCTCTATACCTAAAGCAAAGAAAAATAAAAAATCTGTTCCAATACATTTTAAGGAATTCTTTGTAAAGCCAGAATATGAAAAGTTAATTCTCAATATTCTCAATAATAATGAGCTCCTAAACAAAGATGGTAGCTGGAAAGGATGCAATAACAATAAAGCTGAATTCGTAGTCCTTTACCATGAACTGATTGTCAAGGAATACATCAATAAGCCCTCAAGCACTAAAATAGCAGGAGAACTAATGGCAAATTATTTCAACTTCAATATTGATGGTCGATCATTTTATAACAAGGAGATGCATGCCTTCAAGGATACGGTTAAACACTATCAACTAATCATTCCCAAATTAGATCAATCCTAATACCTTCCTTATCCTTCCTTTATTTTCTTCAAAAATTTCAAAATTGAAATTTTGAAATAGCAACGAAAGCAAAATTTATTCATTTGCCCTTTATAAATCAACATATAAAGCAAATGAAAACAATACTAATATCCAAAGAAGAACTCATCGAACTTCTCGATGAGCGATTAGAAAACGCCCTTTCAAAAACCTCAAATAATAAAGAAGAAAAAGTTGATGAAGATTTACTTACAAGACATGATGTAGCAAGTAAATTTGGAGTGAGCTTAGTTACAATCTCAGCATGGTGTAAAAAAAACATTCTTATCAAGCACACTATGAATTCCAGAGTTTACTTCTACAAGTCAGAAGTGATGGAAGCAGTTAAAAATTCAAAGGGTGGAGGGAAAAAAAATGGATAAAGGCAATTACAACCCATTAGAAGTTAATCCTGTTGCTCTTCTTGAAATATTAATTGATAGGATGACGGTTGCATATAGCAAACTAGAACGCAGTAAACACTTTTCGAGCAAGTCTATCAAATTGGATAAAAACAAGCAACTAATCCAATCACTATACAACATTCGAAACTCTCTTATTTACCTCAAACTTTATGACCAATGGCTCACAGCAGAACAATCAATATCCGACCAATTAAAGCAAGATCCACAAGTAACCAGTTTTATTATTTTTTTAGAAATAAATCAAGATGGTAATACTATTAGAATTAACGGCCAATCATAAACCAGCATGAAGAAACAAGATCAAACTTTTCCAATTGAAGTATTCCCTCAATCAATACAGGAATACATAAAAAAAGCTAACGAAACATTGAATTTCCCTATTGACTTTTTAGGAGCAGGGGTGCTTTTCTCCAGTTCATTGTTAATTGGAAACTCAATGAAGATGAAAATGAAAACAAAATGGTTTCAACCTCCCATATTATACTTGGCAATTGTTGGAGATCCAGGATCAAGCAAAAGTCCTGCTTTATCATTCACAATGAGTCCAATAATTAAAAAGCAAAAAAGATACTTCGTGGAATATCTAGAAGAAATGGAAATTCACAATAATCTGGACGATAAGACGAATAATCCAATACCAATTTTAAAACAACTTCTGATAAATGATATCACCCCGGAAACAATTAGCATGATTCATAATTCCAATCCTAGAGGGATTGGATATTACAAAGACGAACTAATATCATGGATCAATGAATTTAACAGGTACCATTCGGGTTCAGATGAACAGTTTTGGCTTTCGGCATGGAGTAATCAACCAATAACTATCAACAGAATGAGTAGACCTCCGATAAACATCCCAAGTCCGTTCATTCCTGTTATTGGCTCAATTCAACCAGCTATTCTACCTGAAATTTTTGATAAGAAAAGAAAGTCAAATGGATTTACTGATAGAATCTTGTTTGCATTTCCCGATTCCGTTCCTAAACCTTTTTGGGATGAAAATGAAATGCCTTTACATATTGTCGAGGAATATGAAAATCTAATGAATCGACTTTATGAAATTCCTGGTCATTATGATGAAAACGACAATATTCAAGCAAGAGAAATCCCCATTCATCTCGACGCAAAAAATGAATTCTTATCATGGTATAATCAAAATGTAAATCAAATTAATGAAGAGGACAAAGAATCGGATCAACGCGGAGTATTAGCAAAAAACGATATTCATTTCGCTAGATTCTGCTTAATCCTTCAGGCATTAATAGATGTTTCAAACCAAGAAGCCACATTTACAATAGGAAAAGAAGCAATTAATGGAGCAGGAAAACTAGTAGCCTACTTTAACGATCAATCGAAGAAGGCAATGGAATATGTAAAAAAGAATAAAAAACAGAAATTGATAGGCAGTCCATTACTTTATTTTGAAGCTCTTCCAGACGAGTTTAACAGAAAAGAAGCAAATAATGTTGCCAATTCTCTTGACATTAAATTAAGTTGTTCGGAAAAGCATCTAGAAAAGTTTAGAGAACTCGAACTTGTTGACTATAAATATAACAACTACAAAAAAATCATTGTTTAGGATGTTTATGATTTATAGGATATCAGTACAAATCATAAACATCCTATAAATCATAACGAGAAGATACTAGCAAAAAAACCAAATTAACATAGATTGTTATAGTATCTAATTATACCAATTAGCAATCAAATCCGCCCACAAAAGCGTCAAAAAAAAGTTTATCATTTGTTATGCTTAAAATTTTCTCAGTGGTCAGGTTATTTTTAATAAAATCATGTAACCATAGTTTTACATTTTCTAAATTTTCA
>JABSPQ010000299.1 GCA_013214205.1 Flavobacteriales bacterium | reverse complement strand
CCTCTATGATGGGGGAGGTTGTTGTTAAATAAGTTAGACATGTATGTTGAAAGCCTCGGTCAATTGATCGGGGCTTTTTACAGTTTTGTCCCGTCCTAAAAAAGGTTGACTATAAAACGTTAATCAATGATAGAAGAAGCATTTAAAAAAAAGAAAGGTTCCCCAAAGCAAGTCTATAGTGAGTCATTCAAGAGACAAATAGTAGCAGAATTTGAACAAGGCTTAACCACCAAAGCAATGTTGAAAAGGAAATATGGTTTATTAAGTCATAGTTCACTAGATAGTTGGCTAAATAAATATGGTAAATTTGATTATTCTAGCAACTTAACTGTAGGTAGACCGATGAAAGATCCATTACAACAACGAATAAAAGAGCTTGAGAAGGCTTTGGAGCTTAAGGACAAGGAAGTTAGAGCTGTCAATAAATTCATCGAAATAGCTGAAAGAGAATTAGATATTACGATTGTAAAAAAGTCTGGTACCAAGCAGTCCAAGAAATAAGAGCAGAAGTAGGTCTGAGTATTCCTATCTTATGCCGATTGTTTGGTTATTCAAAGCAAGCTTATTATAAGAGAAAAAATAGTGTTTTTCAGGATTTACAAGAACGGGACACCCTTCGTTCTTTGGTTATGAATGTGCGTTCTAAACTACCTAATACAGGAGGTCGAAAACTGTATTATATGTTAAAATCAGAATTTTTAGCACAAGATATAAAACTAGGTAGAGACGGTTTGTTTCGGTTTTTACGTGAAGAACATTTACTAGTGAAAAGCAAGCGTAAGTACATGAAAACAACTAACTCAAAACATTGGATGCGTAAGTACCCAAACAAGATTAAAGCATTAGAAATCTATCGTCCAGAGCAGTTGTGGGTTGCTGATATTACTTACCTTCAGGTAAAAAAGAAGCATTATTATCTCCATTTAATAACCGATGCTTATTCAAAGAAAATAGTTGGTTTTGAATTATCAGCCAATATGGAATCAACAACTACTTTGAGTGCTTTAGACAAGGCTATAAAGAGCAGGGAATACACCGAGAAGTTAATCCATCACTCAGATAGAGGGTTGCAATATTGTAGTAGAAAATACACTGAAAAACTAAATAAAAATAACATTGAGATAAGTATGACCGAACAATCTGATCCTTACGAAAATGCAGTAGCAGAACGCATAAATGGCATTTTGAAAGGAGAATTTGGTTTAGACGATAATTTTGAAAATATTGAATTATTAGAAGCCCAGGTTTATCAATCGATAGCGCTGTACAACCAGTTAAGACCTCACTTGAGTATAGATTACTTAACTCCAAATCAAGCACATAAACAACAGAAAGTAAAAATGAAAACTTGGAAAATGAAAAGACCTCTAGAATTTACATCCTAAAGGTCTTATATTAGTATTCAATCCAGTCAACTTTTTTCAGGACTAGACATAGTTTATGTTTAAACTACTATAACAGCAGCCTTCTCCTTTGACCAATAATCCTTAGTCTTTGCGTCATCTTGTTTCAGGATATGGCAATCAATCGTTCCATCCACTAATGGATGAAATTGAACTTTTGCATGCGTACCGTCAGAATAAGCCATTCCGTACGAATCCGAATTATCGGTAATGAACTTATTCCAGCTATTGATATATTCATCCT